>JAFCBV010000164.1 GCA_017610545.1 Candidatus Nanohalarchaeota archaeon
CGATTTCAACTTCATAGTATCCGGTGTCCATTGATTTCAAATCAGCGATTATGACTTTGTACGGGAATGCTTTGCGAAGCTCTTCAACAACTTTTATTCCTGCGCTCTTTATCAGGGGTGATGACGCCTCTATCCAGACACCGCTTTCACCCGCTTTTTCATGCGCCGCCTTTACCGCACCCTCAGCAGTTATTGCGAATATAGAGACTGCGCTCTTTGGCCACTTTTGCCCTACGCTTATACCAAGAAGCTCAAGCTTCTTTTCTTCAGGAACGCCGTTTTCATCCCACCCGCGAAGTGCATAGTATTCAGAAAGCATACCCTCAATATCTGCAACATCTCCTGCTGCAGGACCGTCAGGCATAGGCTCGCTAAAGCGCTTTGGCAACTTGTCGTCTTTTCTGGTGAATCCTGCCGCCACATTATATAGTCTCTCGACATTCCATATTCTCTCGCCAAGATTTCTCAACTCATTTTCATCATAAAACATTCCGGTGGCTGTTGTTAGCATGCGCGCGTATATTGCAGCCTCAAACTTGTATGTCTCAAAAACAGCCATGCTTGTGAATTTGCACAGCGTAAGTGTATCAAGTACAGTATAAACATTCTCTACATCGCGCACCTTTCTTGCCTTGTCGCGTGTCTCTCGGTTGTCAAGGAAGTCCGGGAGCGAGAGAACCTCATGAGGTATCATATATCCTCCAAGATGGTCTGCGCCCCTGTTGCTTGTGGCATAGGCGAGCGCCTGTCCCTTTACACCGCGAGGGTCATATGCCGGAAGGTCAAGCCCCTTGACGTGGGCGGCAAAGTCCTCACCGCCGACTTTCTTTGAAAATGTTTCGACACCCTCAGCAAGCTCTGCTCCGATGCCCTCTTTTTTTGCCATCTTTTCAATGAGTTCAAGTGCGGACTTTTCGTCGCCGAATCCAATTTTTTCTGTGACAAGCCCTTTCTGCGAGGCTTCCATGAAGAATCCGACAATTCCGCCGGTTGAGATTGTGTCCATTCCATAATCATTACAGAGATTGTTGGCTTTTGCTGCAAACTCAAGAGAATCAATGCCTAAATTGGCCGTAAGAGCCCATGCGCTTTCATACTCAGGACCGTGCGTCTTTGTGCCGTTTATGTTTGATATCCGACCGCATGCAATAGGGCACATCGCGCACGAAGAAGACCTGTCAACAAGATATTGCTGCATAGTTTCCCCGGAAATCTTTTCTGCTTTGTCGTAAAAGCCTTTCTGGAAGTTGTTCACAGGAAAGACCCCGTGTTTGTTTACAGGATTTACAAGAATCATTGTACCGAATCGCCCGAGAGCGTCACCGGTTACAGGATGGCCGCTCAATATTTCAAGAAACCTTTTCTGCTCAAGTGCAAAAGCAGCCTCGTTTGCAGGAAGAACCTTTTCATTGCCGAGAACAACAATGCCTTTGAGCTTTTTTGAGCCGAAAACAGCGCCCGCGCCCCCTCTTCCCGCAGCACGCCCGCGGTCGTTTATCAGGCATGCAAACCTGACAAGCTTCTCGCCGGCAGGGCCTGCACAAATGGCTTTTGCGCCCTTGTATGCCTCATCTACATAATCAAAGAACCCTGAGGTCTTCATCCCCCAGATACGTGATGCATCCTTTAGCTCAACTTTTCCGTTGATAGCTGAAAGATAAACCGGCGTGTCGGACGCGCCCTCAATAATTATGCCGTCAAAGCCTGTTTTTCTAAGCATTATACCGAAATGCCCGCCTGTGTTTGAAGAGCAGATTGTGCCTGTAAGCGGGGACTTGAATGTCAAAGAACAGCGCCCTGAACAGGGCGATATTCCTGTCAGCGGCCCGGTCATTATCACAACTTTGTTTCCCGGAGAAAGCGCATCCATGTTAGCAGGAACCTCATCAGAAATGAGTTTTGCCCCAATGCCGCGCCCTCCGACATATTTCAGAAGAATTTCAGGAGATATACACTCCTCTGCTATTGATTTTTTAGATAAATTGACTCTTAGAACTTTTCCTTTGAATCCTTTCATATCATGGATTCGCGGATAAAGTTTAAATAGGGATTGGTTTGGCTCATGCAGTTTTATGAATGTGGTGGACCATTACGAAACTCCTGTATAATGATATGTCAACACCAACTCACCATTTGAATTTCTTAAATACAAAGTATCGCCATCATTATTCCATATTGCGTTACATGAACCGCCACTGCTACACCAATACACTTGAGTTTTTGTGTTACCTCCACAGCCCGTGTAAAGCGTTATTGTTTTTCCGTTTTCCAAAACAAAACTTGGAAAGACATATGGATTTCTGGAGGATTCGTCTTTAACTGTCCAGTTTGTTAGATCACACGAATAGGAACACGTATT
>JAFCBV010000165.1 GCA_017610545.1 Candidatus Nanohalarchaeota archaeon
GAAAACTTATATTGTCTGTAGGACAAATATCATAAGTTCTTAGTTTGGTTTGTGTTGTCATAAATTCATACTTGACTAAGAACTATTTTCTCTTTAACTGTCAAAGTTGGGTTACAACGATAAAAACGCGTCCATTGGGTTTCAATACTCTGTAAAATTCCGTCAATGTTCTGTCAAGTTCTTGTTTTGTTAAATAATGGAGAATTAATCGTGCGTATATGAAGTCAAAGTAGTTGTCATTATAGGCCATCGGTTTTGTAACATCTTCGATTTTAACACGTATCTGGTCAGACAAGCCCTGCTGTTCAATGATTTTTTTTGTTTTTTCAAATCCTTTCGTGTCTAGTGTGGTCGCAATTATTTGCCGGTTCTTATTTTGCAGGGCCATTTTTATTTCAGCAAATCCGCATGTGCTGATACCCGGGCAAAAAACCAATACATCTGTATCTTCAAGTAAACTAACTCCTTTTTTTTCTGAAGGCGAGAATTTCGCACCAAGCTTATTGAAATCAATTTCCTGCATAGAAAGAATACTATTTGCCATAATTATAAATCTTTCTTAGCAATAGCGGACATTTACAATTTCGTAAAACACCTATGCAAGAATTGCGTGCGCTATCACAAGCCCCAAATACCCCATCAAAGACATTATTGTCGCGTGCTTTGTCCCTGCACCAATACTGCCATAAGCCAGCTTTCCCATTGCAAGCCCGGAGAAAACACCCTGAATCACAGCAAGATGTATAAACATTGTGCCGTATGCCTCTGCATCAATTGGATCCTGGCCTGAGGTACCCATCCACGAATCTTCGCTCTGTGATGCAGCGTCCCAGCTAAGTGCAGGAATCAAAAATTCTCTTAGGCCAACCATGACGCCTATAAATACAAAGAAAATTATGTAGCCGGTCATCATCTGGCCGGATATCCTTGAAGCCCGCTCCTTGCGTATCTTTTCAATTTCGACAGTGGATTTTGTGACTGATTCAAGGACATCTACGATGTTGCCGCCACTTCGATGAGCCTCGTTTATGGTGGAAACAGATCGTGCGATTATTTTGCTTTTGAGCTGATCGGAAAAATTACTCAGGACAGTATCGAATGGCACTCCCCACGAAATTTGTGCAGAAAGCCGGCGCACATATGGATCAAGCGCACCGTAATAGTTTTGTGATGCATAATTTATTGATAATGGCAGGGTCATGCCACCGCGCAATCCCTCGACAACGTTTCTTAGAAAATCCGGAAATTTCTCTTCTATATCCAGAACAATTTTGTATTTCTCGTATTGTATCAGGCCTGCGGGCATGATGAAAATGCTTACAGAAACAATATTCACCAATGTAACTATTACTTCATCAACGCGCCCTTTCATGAAAAAGAAATTTATCAGGAGAAGCGCAATCGCAAAAAAAGCTGATATTGCAAGAATGATTCCCTGATCCTTCTTCTTGAAAATATCCCAATGTTTTTTCAAAATAACACCTTAAATCTCCGGTTGTGTGTATGCCACAAATGCCAAAAAGCCAACATTCATTATGGGTATAACAACATAGACACCAAGCCACATGATCTGGTCAACAGTAAACCCTGCAACAAATGAACCCGGAATGATGTTCATAACAGTAAGTATCGCAACAAGGAAAAGCGGTGCCGCAATAAGTATTCCTGTATATATGTCTGCATAGGTCGACAAGGTCTCTATGTATTTTCGCCTTGCAAGCTTATAGTTGAAAAGCGCAAGAGATGCAACCTCATTAAGATAATCCTTTAGGTTTCCACCGGACTCTGTTATTGACATAATGCCATGCAGCAAGTCGCGAAGAGGCTTTGAGGGCGTGGTCTTCGCTACATGTGTCAGGGCCTGTGTTAAGTCCTCACCGAAGATATTTATCCTGTCAACAATGTTTTTTGCCTCAACAGAGACAGAACCGTATTCCTTAAATTGTGTCAGCATTTCGAATGCCCTCTCAGGAGGCACACCTGAAGACGCGATAGCTGCCAGATGGTTCACTGCAAAAGGCATGTTTGTATCAATATTCCGTTCCTTCTGTTTCAGTTTCTCAAAAGGATATGCATAAATGACAAAAAAGCATATCAGGAAAAAGACAATGGGAATAACAGATAACATGAATAATTCTACCATTAATGGAAGCTCAAGCATAACTACCTCGACAATCATTACGCCGAACACGGATGCCGCAACCAGAAAAGGGATGCCCATACAAAGCCCGACATAGCTTTCAGGCATAATGTTTATGTCTGCAGCACTCACTGCACTTTTCATGGGCCTAAAGAATGATGGAACTAATTTGTCTGTCTTCCTGAACAGTATGTTTGAAAGAGAGCGAAAGCTCTTTG
>JAFCBV010000166.1 GCA_017610545.1 Candidatus Nanohalarchaeota archaeon
TATGATTATTGCCGCAGAAATTATAATTGACTGAATAGAAATTCCGATAAAATACATTACGAGCGGAGCCATCAAAACCGGAGCAAGCATAAGTTCCGGTACATACGATTTTTCATATGTTGAATAAAGCGAGGTTGTTGCATAGGCCAGCGGAAGTGCTGCTAATGCGAGGAGGATAAAAGGTATGTTCAGTGTGGATAGTTTTTCGGTTCCGGTGAATAGCGAAGGTGAATGAATCGCGTCTTTTGTAATTCCTGAAGATGCAAGCAGAACAATGGCGGTACTCAATGACAGAAACACCAGTATGAGGGCTATCTTTTTGTGGAACAAATAATCACCTTTTAAATGAACGCGGTTTTGTATAAGCGTATTTTTTCGTTAAAGCACTGGTTTTCAATTTTTTCAAAATATTTTACTGTATTTTAGATGCCTTCTTTTTTAGCAATTCAATCTGTTTTTTTGCATAATCTTTTTTCTTGTTTTTCATGCAGTATCCCTTGCCTAATTTATAACCCTCGGCTTGCGGGGTCCACAGATAATAAAGGATGCCTGCAATAAGTGCAATGATGACGAGGAAACCAAGAACAATGTTTGTTATGCTAAATGCGCTTTTCGTGGTTTGATTATCTGCGAGAATTATGCGAATGTCTGACATTATGTCTGAAATTTCCTTTTGCTTGGCGTATGCTTCGAAATAATCTCCTTCGGACATTGCCTGCTCTGCTTCTTCACACAACTCGCGTATTTTGTCAAGCTTTCGTTCTGTAAGATTTCGTTGATTTTCCGGTGCATCTTTCATGATGCGGCTTATTTCTTCTTCAAGTTCATTTATGGTGTCATTCATTGCAGAAATTGTGTTGCTAAGTAGGTTTAGTGTTTCATCAGACGGAGAGACCTGTAGGGTAAATATTTTTTCATCTGAAGCACTGGATGAAAATGCCTTGGCTGTGATGAGGTATTTTTCAATTGTTGTATTTTCCGGGATTGTGATGTTTACTGAAACAATGCTTTGCGCGCCTGCATTAAGTGACGAGGGCATTGGGGTGATAAAAGAATACCAGTTGGTCCATGAAAGCTCGGTTGGAGTTGAAAGTGAGAATGTGAGCCCGAAGATACTTGTAGAGCCATTGTTCGAGACAGTGAAATTTGCAATTACCGAGCCGTTTTGTTTAGCAATCACCAATGTTGGCGCAGAGATTATGCTGATTTTTTTGTTCGGGACGCACGTGTGGTTTACTATTGCTCCATCGGGGCATAATATTGCAGTACACACGTTGCTTAGGCAATAGTCGCCGCTTGAGCAGTCTGCGTTCGTAGTGCATGTTTGGGATTGTGTTGAAGATGTTGTGCTTGAGCTCGTACTTACTGGAGTTGTTGCAGGCACAGTAGTATTTTCGCTGACAGAAAATGTATGTGTGTCATTTGTATTGATCTGGATGCCGTCGTATTTCATACCTGCCTGCATTATGAGTTGGTAGCTCCCGATTGACTTTGGTGTACAAATTATAGAAAATCTGCTGTCAGAGTGTGGCCATGAAAGAGCACAACTTGCAAGGCTTGTTACATCGCTTCCGCCGGTCTTCAATTGATATGCCATAGATGGGTTTGTCATAAGTGTTGTGTTTGCTCCAGAATAAGCATTCAGTGTAAGATTACCGGTAAATGTTACTGAAGAGTCTTTGTATACAGTGGACGGGCTTTGGGTTGCCACAAAATATCCGCTGCCTGATTCCAGCCACATTACGTTTAAGGACGCTGTGGCGTTATACACGATTTTTGTTGTGTTGAGTGGAGAGTATGCAGAAACATTTATCGTGTATGTGTTTGTTGTTGAGGGGTTAAATGTAATTGTGGCGCTACCGTTTAATGCAGTTTCTGTATCGCCTCCAAGGCCCGGAAGGCCTCCGTTGTCCGAGACAGGTGCCTTGTAAACATAGTTTGTTCCACCGCTTGGATCCCTTACAGTTACTGTTATTTTTGGCGTTTCCCATGTGTTGTAGATGGTTCGCTTCTCTATTGTGCTTCGTGCCTTGTCTAAAGTTACGGAGATGTTGTCTGCGATATATCTTGTGATGAAAAGTGTGTCATTCTGTGTCTTTGTATTGTTGTTGTATGATGCGACAACCTGAAGTTTTTTAATTCCGACATCGCTGTTTGTCCAGTTGAATGGGGCTGTATAGTATCCAAGACCACTTGTTGTTGTACTGGTTGTACTTTCAATTATTGTTCCAACAAGAGAAATATTCACTGTTGCAGAAGATACGGCGTCAGCATGAATGTCATAAATATTTCCTGTTGCAGTTATGCTGTCATTTACAAAGAAATAATTTGCTGCTGATTTGTTTTGTGCTGTATAT
>JAFCBV010000026.1 GCA_017610545.1 Candidatus Nanohalarchaeota archaeon
TTTTTTCCCACGCATTTTGGGTATTTGTTTGATTCAAGAGTCTTCGACCATTTTGCTTGTTCCTTATCATCCTTAAGATGATGCGTGCTATTCAAATGCACTTTTTGTCTGTGCTTCTTATAATTTGGCGCGCCCGGCATAAACATAATTATTTATGAATTTTTATATAATCCAGACATGTTGGCTTGATTATTTTTGAACTGGCATGTGTAGCACTCAACCAATTCTTCAAAAAAATATCTTGCTTTGAACCTGCTTTTGTTGTGTTCGCAAGTGTTCTCAACATAGTTTTTTAGCGGGTTTGCTCTATATGTGGCGTCCAGTTTTTCTTTGGGTAAACTGTTTAACCATTATAACAATAACACCCCATACTTCACTATGCACCCAGTCACCTTCCTGAAAAAACCAACAGCATTCTATATCATAATTTTTGTAATCATGATTTCCGGCTGTACCGACACACATTCAGAACCAGGAGCCACATCAGAAAACACAATCAGCATAGCAGCATTCAACATCCAGGTCTTTGGTGTAACAAAAGCAGGAAAACCAGAAGTCATGGAAATTCTTTCAAAAACCATCAGAAACTTCGACATTGTAGCCATTCAGGAAATCAGAGACATTTCCGAGACCGCCCTGCCAAAACTGCTTGATGCAGTAAATTCAGACAACTCAACATATGCGCACATTATAAGCGCACGCCTTGGCAGGACCTCAAGCAAAGAGCAGTATGCCTATATCTACAACACACAGGCTTTAGAACAAATAGAAACCCCCTATGTTTACCCCGAACCAACAGGAGACCCGTTCCACAGAGAGCCATACATCGCAAGGTTCAGAATACTGGACAACAACCGTACTTTTGTGTTAATAACAGTCCACACAGACCCTGACGAAGCAACACAGGAAATTGAGGCATTGCCAGGTGTAATTGAAAGTGCAAAGGCAGTATTTACCGAAGAAGAAGATTTCATTATTCTAGGCGACCTGAACGCAGATTGCAGATACTTTGATGAGGACGAACAATCTCTTTTAAGAAACAGCGAATATTTCTGGGCAATCGGCAACAGCGCGGACACCACAACAAAGTCCACCGACTGTACATACGACCGCATTATATTTACGAGTGCTGTAGAGCCTTATTTTACAGGAGACTCAGGAGTGTTCAGATTTGACACAGAATATGGCCTGACATATGACGAAACTGTGGCGGTTTCAGACCATTATCCGGTTTATGCAGTATTTTATAACAAAATACCTGAGCATAGTTCGATTTGGAGATGGCTTTTCGGGTAGTGCTGTGTTATTGGTCCTTAATACATAAAGTTTCTAAGCGCAAGATACCCATGCCCAAATACTTCAAAGACTCAGAATGGAAAAAGAAACGCAAGGAAATAATCAAATAAGACAGCGCGTGCGTATGGTGCGGCTCAAAGGAATTTCTTGCAGTCAGGCGCAAGGAAACCGAAGAGACAAAGATTTTGCCTATAAACGAGTTTCGCTTCGAAAAATTCAAGGCAGAATACAACCTCAAGAAACCGGGTGATGAAGAAGTTTCAATATTTCTCTCAGAGGAAGAAAGTTTTCTTTCTGAGCCGATTTTAAAGGTGTTTGAACATTATACATCTAAAGACGTCTGGGAGCTTAAGTGGCAGGATGTCGGGAAATTTTTAAATTTCAAGCGCACTGAGGCATCTAAAATCAAGAAGACATTGCGCGAACTATTGAAAGAACAGTCAAAAATCAATTGGGACAATTTCGCTGAAGATGAAGAATTGCAGGAAAAGATTGCAAAAGAGTATGAAGCATATTCAAAGCCGAAAATAGAGCGATACAAAAAGTGTTTGCCTGAGGATATAATAATTCTGTGCAGAAGGTGCAATTTTGCCAGCATGAATGGTATGGAACTATGCCCCATATGCAAAAAGAAGTATAAAGGCGTGCGCTATGACACCTGCTTTAACTGCCTGCCAAGTGATCGGAAAAAGCAGATATCCGGCGAAGAAGAATCAGAGTAATCCAAAAACTTTATATGGGGGTAAACCACAAATAAAGTATGAATCTCTCCGGACTTATTCTTACACTATTTTTAGTTGCCAGTGTTGTTCTCTCAAGTGGTTGCACAGAAAACGAGTGTAGCCAGGATGCAGACTGCCCATACAAAGACTGTTTTTCTGCCCGTTGTGACGGCGGCTCATGCACATATAACTCTCTTCCAACCTGCTGTGGCGATAATATTTGTGCACCCGGAGAGCGCCATTCTGACTGCGCACAGGACTGCCCCGCATGCGATGACCAAAATTCGAATACCGAAGACTTCTTTGATTATGACACGCAGCGTTGCAAAAATGTGCCGTTGTATCACATTTTTGAGGATTTTGAGATGGGTGCCAACAAATGGAGTTTTTCTGATGAAAACGGTGAACCTATCGAGCCCTGGAACGTTGTCTCGGGAGAAACAAATCAGATGTTGAGGGGCACAGGACACTCATGGGCGACGCTTATGGATGGAGAATGGGATGATTATACGTTCAAGTCCAGTTTTAGTATACTGCAGGGAGTTGTGCATTTCAACTACAGGAAAAAGGACAGCCGCGAAGGAGTAATGCGCTATTTTGTTGGCATCGGGAACAACAAAGTATATTTGCAGAAAGAGTACAAAGGACAATTCCATCAGCTTTCTGAAACAAAGACCTATATCGGTCCGGGGTGGCACAGTGTGGAGATACGCGGCTACAATAACATACTCAATGTTTATCTTGACGGCACGCTTTTGATAAAATACGTTGATTATACAGAGCCCATTCTTTCAGGAGGGATAGCATTCGAGCCCCTGGAAAACACATTATTTCTTGTAGACGATGTCATGATTAAGCGCGCAGGCATGAAAGAGTTGGTTGGTCCGGATAATGTGACAGAAAACCCGCTACTGCATGATTAGGTAACTTTTAATAAGTTGTACTTAAAGTATAGTTAAGGTCGTTACTAAATGGACAAATGTAACCAAAAACCAAGAGACCTTAATCTATCCGAGGAAATCGAAGATTTCCTGGATTTCGCAATTCATACTGAATTGCTGTATTGCGAAATTAGGAATTGGGCTCCAATTCCGCAATCCTAAAATTGCATAGCAATTTTAAGGATATGAAAAAGCCATTAGTCCAAATAGTTATGGCTTTTACTATATATTCTTGTTCGTGGTGGGGGTAAGATAGCTGGTCAGTCCTGGAGACTGTGGATCTCCATACCCGGGTTCGAGCCCCGGCCCACACCCTATGCTTATATTAAGTCAGGCAAACAATATTCTTTGGTGACTTTTTTGATGCCGAGTGCTTCTGTAACTGCCAAGAGAGACTGTGATGACGAATATCTGCGCGCAGTCTTGCACAAAAAAGAGCCTGTTCAGCAGGACATTTATCGTACAGTCCCTTTCGAAAGCACAAAGCCACAGGAACAGAAACACCCTCATTACGACGTACCTCATGCAGACGGTTGTATGGTCTGCAAACTTGTTGATGGAACAATTCCAACAAGGATTGTACATGAGACTGAAGACTTTCTCGCTGTTCTTGATGTTATGCCGAAAGCAGCAGGTCATGTGACTGTTTTAAGCCGAAGGCATATTGACTGCTTTGAGTCAATGACTGCTATAGAGCGCTCGACTTATGCTGATTTTGTTGCAGAGGTTGCCTCGCGCACGAAGACCTTGCTTGGAGCGACAGGATATGTCGTTATTTCGCCTGTAGGACATTCTTCCGGGCAGGAGACAGAACACTTTATGTCTCATGTGATACCGACATATGAAAAATCGCAGGAATTGCCTGTTATGAACCTGATTCCAACGCAAAACATCCCTGAATTTGTCATGGAAGACGTTAAGAATCGACTTACAACAGTCAGAGCAATTGTGCGCGAAAACTATGCGCTCAGGCAGAAAAAGTATTTTTCTTAGTCAGACTGTCTTTCAACTTCCTGATCTATCCAACTAAGGTAATGCATGCTTCCGTCAATTATCGGCACGACAGCGACTTCAGCAATTTCATATGTGTGCTTTATCAGGATGAGTTCTTTTACCTTTTGCACAAGATGTGCTTTTGTCTTGAAGAGAATCACTTTTTCATTTCGGGTCTCTATTACACCGCGCCACCAGTATTTGCTTTGCACTCCGGAGATTATATTTGAGCACGCAGCAAGCTTTTTATGCAGGACGGCATCAACAATTCTATTTGCTTCGGCGTCGTCCTTTGCGACAGTCATTACCATAACGTATTCTGTCATGCAGTATATATCTTAAAAGAAAGATATATAGTTGGTGCCTATGACATCATGCGTAGCTCTTGTAAAATGTGAAAACTACAATCAGAAAGATGTAGATTCTGCAATATCTGAGGTCCTAAGTAATGTTGGCGGAATAAAGAAGTATGTAAAAAAAGGAAATCGCGTTCTTCTAAAAGTAAATCTTCTTGCACCGGCAAACTCTGAAGATGCAGTCACCACACACCCGTCTATGGTTCGCGCAATGATACGGCAAATAAAAAAAGCAGGCGGCATTCCTCATGTTGGCGACTGTAGTGGGTTTGAGGGCCAAAAAAACAGGAAAAAATATCTGGCAATATGCCAAAAGGCGGGAATATCAAAAGTCTGTAAAGAAGAGGGCGCAGTAATTGCGCATCTTAGCTCAGAATCTTCTGAAGTAACAAACAAAAACGGCAGAGCATTCAAGCGATTCACAGTCTCAAAAGAAGTCATTGAGTCTGACGTCCTGATTTCAATGCCTAAGCTCAAGACTCATGGCTTGACAATATTTACCGGTGCAATAAAAAATAATTTTGGATGCATTCCGGGCCTTGGAAAGGCAAAGATGCATCTCAGGGCACCTGAAGCGGAAATATTCGCTCAGATGCTCGTTGACTTAGCAGGCGTTGTAAAGCCTGATTTGGTGGTGATGGATGCAGTTGTCGGAATGGAAGGCGCCGGACCGCGAAACGGAAAGCCAAAACACATAGGCGCGATAATTGCAGGCAAGGATTCTGTGGCTGTAGATGCAGTAGCTTCAAAGATTATCGGAATGAACCCATTTATGATAGCCACAACGCGCATGGCAGACAAACAGGGGTTAGGCGTTGGAGATATTAAAAAAATAAAAATAATCGGAGAGCCGATTAAAAAAATGTGCGTTAAAGGATTTGAATTCAAGAAAGCGCCATCATCATTTTTTCGTGCCCACTTCTTTTTGCGCTTTGTTCGCGATCTTTTTCTCGCAAAACCTGTGCTTGTGGCAAATAACTGCAAAAGCTGTATGACTTGTGTAAATCATTGTCCGGCAGGCGCGATATCAAAAAAAGGTGTAATTGTTTTTGACTACAAAAAATGCATTCGGTGCTATTGCTGTCAGGAGCTGTGCCCGCATAATGCAATTGAACTTAAAACACCTCTTATTGGAAAACTCATTTCCTAAGGAGGCGAACCGCGCGACAGGAAATAGGCGATCCTGTCGCACAGCGAGAAAAAGCGTTAAATGCAGATTTTGCCGGTAAGCCTTTGGATGAATTCGTTCTCATACTGCCTTTTTTTGTATGCTCCAAAAGCGTTTGGGAATATGCGCGAAAGTTCGGCAACGCGCGTTCTGGCTTTTTCGCGGGCAATAAACAGCTTTCTTTCATCTTCTATGGGCTTTTTTCGAAACTCATGCGTTATGAGTCCGTGTGTCGGAAGTCCCTGCTCACGCAGGATGTTTTTCATAAGGTACATCTCTTCTTCAATACATACTGTCATCTAATCTCCTCCTGGAAAACTTGGACTCTATGCGTGTGTAAGGATAAAGCTTTCGAGGCGGCATTGACCTATCGAGTCTACCTGCCCTCGCGTTTCAATCGGGTATATTTTCTTAAGCTCTGCAATCCTTGCGCGCATCTTAAGGCGCACACGTGTTCTTGGGTTCATACCCAGAAGTTGGTCTGGAGGGTATATAAGGGCTTGGGGAGTACCATGCCGATAGAAATAGGCCTGTTAAACACACAGCAAACGCTAGCTAAAAAGAGTTTTCAGAACAAAAACTAAGCAAATCACTTACTTTACGGTCCTGCTTTTTGCCCGGCTCTTGCGCTGGTTATTGAAGTGCAGCATCTTGTTTATTCGCTCCACTTCTTTCCAGTTCCCGCGCTCAGCCATGTGAGCTTTCATGAATTTAAGTTGTTCTATAGTCATAATAAACACCAATGATTTTCTATAAAAAGGTCATAAACAGTTGCACGCGCTTGTGATGTCCCTAATACGTAGTGTAACTATGGACATAGACGTATTTAAATGTTACTGTTCGGGGGCACTAAAAGCAAACAATCATCAAGAAACAGTGTTTTTTTGCCCAATTATTGCGCGTTTATATACTATTTCAGCTATTAGTAAAATATGAGTGATTTCGCTATATCGGCCAGAGATGTCGTTAAGGACTATGGCTGTGTGAAAGCTCTTTCTTCTGTGACACTTGATGTGCGCAAAGGCGAAATTTTCGGTTTTCTTGGCCCTAATGGTGCCGGGAAGACTACAATGATCAATATACTGACCGGGCAGGTGAAGGCGACAAAGGGTTCGGCGAAAGTTCTTGGCATTGACTCCATAAAAGAGCCTGTTCGTGTAAGGGCGAATGTCGGAATCGTTCCGGAGCAGGAGAATCCACCTAGTTTTCTTACCGCAATTGAGTATCTTTATTTGGTGTCCAAGATTAGAGCTATTGCAAATTATGAAACTAAATGCTCGTGGTGGTTTGATTATCTTGATTTTGCGGCATACAAGGATGCGCTTTGCAAGGATCTTTCGCGCGGGACAAGGCAGAAGTTGATGATTGCGCAAGCATTTTTGCATGAGCCGAAAGTGGTTTTTATTGATGAGCCGCTTATCAACTTAGACCCAATCATTCAGAAGAAGATAAAGACATTCCTTAAGGAGTACGCCGCAAAGGGCAACACCATATTCCTTTCAACTCATGTGCTTGAGATTGCTGATGAATTGTGCGGGCGTATTGCGATAATTGATAAGGGCCTGCTTGTCGCATGTGATACGTTGGCGAAGCTTAAGAAAAACAAGGGCGAAACTCTCGAAAATCTTTTTATCCGGCTGGTCTGTCATAAAGAGACAAGCCGAATCCGGTGATAGGGATGTTTGAACTTCTCTTTGCAATGCTGAAAGAAGAATATCGCATTCATACTGCTTTTTTTAACAGGCGTCTTTTTTTTCTATATCCCGCAGTCATCCTTTTTATAACGTATGCGCTTTCCATATTCGTATTGCAGATAAGCCAGAACGTCTATCTGTTAGGGGTTGCGGCCCATTTCATGCTGTTCATATACGGGGTGTCTGTCGGGGTGTTTGGGCTTCATGCCAAGGAAGCACTTAGTGTAAGATTTGACCACTTGAGCCTTCTTCTGTATTCTTCAAGGACACTGCCGGTTTCTTCAAAAGAGATTCTTGTTACGTTTGCTGTGCATGATATAATATATTATTTTTTTCTTACTATCTTGCCGATGGTTCTGGGGATTGCGTTTGTGATGCCGTCTTTGGGTGTTGGCATCTA
>JAFCBV010000027.1 GCA_017610545.1 Candidatus Nanohalarchaeota archaeon
CTTCAAGACAATTCACTCAAATTCGTCTTGAAGGCGTTGGAACGAAGCGCAGTGACTTCGTGCTCGCATTGCTTTTGAGTTGAGCCGTTGAATAGCTTGAAAAGCCTATCCAACAGCATTTGTGGATTTTCATGATATTTGGTGAGCAAACCCCAAAACGATATGCTCGTAATGTTTTGGGTGTAAGCCATTAAAACCATTTCGCTTGCGCTCTAAGGTCTCCAAACAAGTTTGGAGAAACTTGAAAATTCGAGTCAACGGACTTGTTGAATTTTCATGACCTCCGACCTGAACCAATATGTGCTGTCGGAGGCTTCATAGTGAGCGCCTAATGCGCACCCAACAAACCACCATAATGAACTGAACTTTAAAAAATAAAAAAGGAGATAAAACGCTCCAAATGATTCGAGGTGCAACTTTTATGGAAAAACATGAAATTGATTTTGAGAACGCTGTGGTTTTCGATAAAGTGGACATAAACTCATCCGTGGATTGGGATAAAGAGCACATACGCGACCTTGGAAAAATAGAGCAGGCAGTTGAGTCAATAAACTTTGCGTTTGACCACGGAGCAAGGTGCGTTGTCATTGCATCGCACCAGGGCGATGCCGGAAGCAACGAAAGCCTGAAGCTACACGCAGAAGCGCTTCAAACGCTTTTGCCCGAACATCGTGTTCTCTTTGCAGGTGTGCGAAGCGGGGACAAAGCACGGGAAATAATTGAAAATGCAAAACCCGGGGAAGTCATTGTTCTTGAGAACACCAGAACAGAATCAGAAGAATGGGAGCACTCGCATCCAAAAGAAACAAATCTTTACAAAACATTCGCCGGCATAGACAATATTGCTGCGATAAAGGATGACCCTGCATCTCATAGAAAAGAATTAAGCTCATACGGGCTGCTTAAGCAATTTGCCGAAGACGGCAACTTCGTAACAATAGGGCCCAATTTCATAAGAGAAGCAAAAAAGGCAGAGAATGCAGAAAAAATACTCCTTGAAAAACACTCCTACGCCATACTTGGCGGAAGAAAATTCTCAGACCTTGTTGAGATAACGCCTCAACTCCTCAAGAAATTCCCAAAGATGGATGTTCTGGTTGCCGGGCTTTTCGGAATCTATCTTGACCACATAAACGGAGTCCCTATGGGTGAAAACAAAAAGCACATTGATAAAGAACATGCAAGGGCACTTAAGGCAAGCAGCGACGGCATCTGGGGATGCGATGAGAAACGCTTGTTTGAATTCATAAACAGCAACTTCAACGGGTTCTTCAGGGAACGTGTGTCACTGCCGCACGACTACCACGTAACTCTTGACGGCAAGCCAACAAACATGTCAAAACACAATATTCATAAAGGCCCTGTTGTAGACATCGGCCTGAACACAATAAAAGCATTTCAGGAAAAACTGAACAGCAAAAAAGAAGGCGTTGTACTGATAAGCGGCTCAACTGGATACTACGAGATTGCAAAGGATAAAAAGGACCCCGGACTCCTCGGGGCTGTAGAAGTTTACAGCGCGGCCTTTGACCCAAAGAACGGTCACTACAGCATCGTCATCGGCGGGGATGCCTCGGCGCTCCTGAACTCTCTTGACATGAGCCCGCAGATGAAAAGCTCTGCAGGAAAAGCATTCATAAAACGCCTGATACACGGGCCGTTCTATGACTGCGAATTTGTAAAACATACTTGGTGATGAATATGATAAGAGTTGCAATAAACGGTTTTGGTACAATTGGAAAGCGCGTTGCAGACGCAATATCGCTTCAGAATGATATGGCTGTCTCAGGTGTTGTGAAGACACGACCGACATTCGAAGCACGCCTTGCAAGAGAAAGAGGCTACAGGCTTTATGCAAACACAAAAGAGAATGTAGCTGCATTCGAAACAGCAGGAATACCTGTTACAGGAACCCTTGAAGACCTTATTTCTGAATCAGACATTGTGGTTGACTGCACTCCCGGGAAAACAGGAGCCGTAAACAAAGAGCAGATTTATGTGCCAAAAAACATCAAGGCAATTTTCCAGGGCGGAGAAAAACCAAACGTAGCAGAGGTCTCATTCAATGCCATGTCAAACTACGACGCAAGCATTGGCAAAAGCTATGTGCGCGTTGTTTCCTGCAACACAACCGGGCTTTGCAGAACGCTTGGTGCAGTCAAAAAAGAAATAGGCATCACACAGGTGAGGGCAACAATGATTAGGCGGGGCGCAGACTCCGGAGACTCAAAACGCGGGCCAATAAATGCAATCGCCCCCAATCCTCCGACCGTTCCAAGCCACCACGGAATTGATGTCAACACAATTTTTCCGAAAATGAATATTTTGACAAGTGCATTCATTGTACCGACAACACTCATGCACATGCATGCAATAAATGTCATGCTCGAAAAGCAGGCAACAAAAGACGAAGTCATTGCACTTCTTGAAAAAACGCCAAGAGTACTTTTAGTCAGCGCAAAAGAAGGCATTGTATCAACTGCGCAAGTAATGGAATACGCGCGCGAGCTTGGCAGGTCGCGCTCTGACATGTTCGAGATTGCTGTCTGGAAAGAAAGCATAAACGTTGTCAACGGCAACGAACTTTTCTATGTGCAGGCAATACATCAGGAATCTGATGTCGTCCCGGAAAATATTGACGCAATAAGAGCTATGACAGGGATTGAAAAAGATGCAAAAGAAAGCATGAGAAAAACCGACGAGTCTATGAGGCTCAAAATATGGTGGTAATATGGCAACTCTTGAAGAACATTTGACCGACGCAGGATGCGATGAGAAACTGAAGAAACTCATCCTTCTTTTAAGCCAGCAGGCAAAACCCATAAAAAACGCATTCGTTGATAAGCAGAATTATGCAGGCACAAAAAACATGCATGGCGACGACCAGATAGAGCTTGACAAATGGGCTGACGAACTTTTGATAGATGTCTTGCGCAAGTCAGAAATGGTAAAAACAATAGCTTCTGAAGAGCAGTCAGACATCATAGAAGTATTCACCCAAGACAAAGGCTTTGGCATAACACTTGACCCTCTTGACGGCTCGTCCTTAATTGCAGTAAACCTTACAGTCGGAACAATCATCGGAATCTACGGGGACGGTAACATACTGCAAAAAGGAAAAAACATGGCCTGTGCAATGTATATTCTATATGGCCCTCTCACAACACTCGTCTACACCATAAAAAAAGGAGTGCATGAGTTTGTTATGAAAGATGACGGCACATTTGAGCTTCTCAGAGAAAACCTCATCATGCCGGAAGGAAAACTATACTCCCCGGGCGGGCTCAAAAAAGACCACACAGAAAAGCACACTAAATTTCTTGAGTCTCTTGAGTCATCAGGGCATAAACTAAGATACAGCGGTTCTTTTGTTGCAGATTTTCACCAAATCCTTAGATATGGCGGAATATTCTCATACCCTGCACTAAAGGACAAGGAATCCGGAAAACTTCGGCTCCTCTTTGAGGCAAAGCCAATCGGGTTTATCGCAAGAGAGGCAGGCGGTGAAATCAGCACAGGAGAAAAAGACATACTCGAAATAACTCCAAAATCCATAGACCAGAGAGTTCCGCTTTATGTAGGCAGCAAAAGCAAGATACAAAAACTTGAAGAATATATGAGAGGATATAGATAAGAGGTGTATTGTTATGAGTGATAATTTCGGGCCGATTGCAGGAGGGATTATTTTTGATAATCTTCGCGACAAAAACGTAATAGTGATGGCTGCAAACATACGCTTTGTGCCCGGAATTACAAAAGGGATTTTTCGCGCAGCAAAAGACGCAAACGCACCCTTGCTAATTGAAAGTGCAAAATCAGAGTGCAACCTTGACGGCGGATATACCGGATACACACCAAAAACATTTGCAGACGCCATAATCAATACAGCAAATGAAGTTGGGTTCAAAAACTGGGGACTTCACGCAGACCACATCGGCGTAAAGACAGGTGATGAAAAAGAAATAGAAGATGTGAAGAAACTCATTCTTGCACAAATAGAAGCCGGATTCACTTCCTTTGCAATTGATGCATCACACATATTCAACTTTGAAGGAAAGACAACTCTTGAAGAGCTTTCAGGAAACCTTAAGGCAACAAAAGAGCTTGCTGATTTCATAGATACTGAGTGCAAAAAAAGAGGGCTTGAAAACTACGGGCTTGAAGTTGAGGTCGGGGAAATCGGAAGAAAAGACGATGGCGGCTTTGTTGTCACAACAGTTGATGAAGCAGTGACATTCATACACGAGTTAAACAAGCAGAATGTATTTCCGCACGCAATTGCAATAGCCAATGGCTCGGCGCACGGCAACATCTATAAAGACGGCGTGCAGGTAAATCAGGTTTCTATTGACATACCTCAGACAAAAAAGATTGCAGAGGCACTAGAGAAAGAGGGGTTCAACACAAGAATAGCACAACACGGTATAACCGGAACTCCGCTGGAACTCATAGCATCCTTATTTCCAAAAGGAGATATAATAAAGGGGAATGTCGGCACACACTGGCAGAATGTCGTCTATGATGTTCTAAAGGTTTTCGAGCCCGAACTTTACAACAAAATGCGCGCATGGGTTCTCAAAAATCATTCTATTGAAGGAAAGAGTGATGAAGAAATATTTGGCAAAGGTGCGAAGTTCGCACTAAAAGAATTCTTTGATGAACTGCATGGCATAAGCAATGAAACAAAACATGCAATGGAAGCAAAGGCGTATTCTGATGCGCTAATGTTTTTCAGGGCATTTGGAACAAAATAAATCTGTGGGTTAATTATTTGCCTTAACAGCCTTTCCATTCTCATCAAGCTTGACGCCGAATATCTGCGACACGCCATCCTGCATAGACACCCCATAGATTCTTTCAGAGCGCCTTACTGTCGCGTCATTATGCGAGATAACAAGGAACTGCGCCTCATTTGAATACTTCTGGATAATGTCTCCTATTTTTTCTGAGTTCATCTTGTCAAGAGCGGCATCAGCCTCATCAAGCATATAGAAAGCGCATGGCTTGTAGCGCTGTATTGCAAACAAGAATGCAATTGCAGTCAGTGTCTTCTCCCCGCCTGAAAGTGCATCTATTGAAAGCAGCCTCTTATCCTTTGGCTGCGCACGAATAAGCAATCCGGACTCAATATCATTTGGATCCTCCATCACAAGCTCGGCAGTGCCGTCTGCAAGCTGCTTGAAAACAACACCAAACTCTTCTGAAACCCTCTGCAAGGTGCCATTAAACATTATCTTTCTTTTTTCCTCAATTTGCAGGATCATGTTTTCTATTAATCCGCGCTCTTCCAGAAGCTTATCTATTTTTTCTTTAAGAGACTGATAGTCTTTCTCAAATTCGTCAAACTCCTCGATTGCCTTCAGGTTCACAAGACCCATTGATTTCAGGCTGCGCTCTATATCACGAACCCTACGCTCCATCTTTGCAAGGTCTCCTTTCTTAAGGTCTGTACGGTCTTTGTACTTTTCATAATCCCTCTTGAAATTATCATACTCTGCTTCAAGGCGCGCACGGCGAAGTTTCATATTATTGATTTCAGACTCCATTGAAAGACGGTCCTCATACCTTCCTTTTCTTGACTGCTTGTGGTCGTCCATCTTTTTCAGAATTTCTTCTTTTCTTTTCTGAAGGCCAACAACATCTCCGCTTTCTTTCTTCTCAAGTTTGCGCTTCTCATCAAGAAGCTTATTCAGCTCACCGATTTCTGCTTTCAATTCAACATTCTCTGCCTCAAGCTCCTCAATTGCTTTTTCGTACTCGCTTGCGTCAGTCAGGCTACTGGACGACTTTGACGGGCTTCTTGCAGATGCTCTTGCAAGCCTGCCGCCGACAATCGCGCCGCCTGCCTCGAAAAGCTCGCCTTCAAGTGTGACTACGCGCATGCCGCGCACGTTTCTGGCAGAACTCATCTCCTCTGCAACCAATGTGGAGCGAAGTGCATTGCCAAACGCATCATTATACTTTTTGTCAAATTTCACAAGCTCCATTGCAAATCCAAGAATACCGGGCATCTTTGATGCAATTTCCGCCTTTGCTGAAATCATATTCGGAGACATTCGGTCAAGCGGCAAAAACCGAACGCGCCCAAGGTTGTTGCTCTTCAGGTAATTTATTCCGTCACTTGCTGTTCGCTCGTTCTTTACAACAACATCATTTAGGTGACCGCCCATCGCAACACGTATTGCAGTCTCATATCTTGAATCAACCCGAAACAGGCTTGCAAGAGTGCCTTCAAGCCCCGCCATCCCGGAAGCCAAAACCTCTCGAACATTCCTGTTTGTGTCCTCAGCCATACTACGTGAATGAATTGCATTTATCTTTTCAATCATGTCCTCAAGGCGGCTTATCTCCCTGCGGTTTGACTCAATCTGCCCCTCGCGCCTAAGCTCGGTTTTTATAATTTCCTCAATCTCTTTTCGCATCTCTGCATTAACGCTTTTTTTAAGAATCTCATCTTCAAGTTTCTTGATTTCAATTTCAAGATCATCAAGGTCTGTATCAAAGCCAACCACTTTGCCTTTCAGGCTGTCGTATTCAGCTTCTTTCATCTTAATAGTATTAGTCACATTCTCAAGAGCGCCCTCGACCGCCTGTATGCGCGTGTATGCTATATTTGCCTTGACAATGTCGCGCTCTTCCTCAAGATTCCTGTATTTCTCTGCAACATCGCGCTCTGCCCGCATCTTTTTCAGAAATTCCGCTTTTTGCTCAAGCACAAGCGATGCATCGCTTATGTTCCGCTCTGCAATGGCAAGCTCATCAATAGCCTTTGCTTTCTTGTCTGTATACTCATTTATGCCTGCAACTGTGTCAATTATCTCCCTGCGCTCTCTTGGCCTCATTTTTACAATCTGTGTGATGTCTCCCTGCTGGATTGTGTTGTGCGCATCCGGGGTAAGCCCTGCCTGTGCAAGGACCTTTAGTATCTCTGTCCTGCTTGTCACACGGTTATCCATGCGATATATTGACACCCCGCGCCGGTTCACAGTGCGGGCAATCTCAATACGATCTCCCAGGCCCTCTATCTTGCCGGATTCGTTGTTTATGTGCAGGGACACGGTTGCCTTTTCAGCAGGCTTTTTGCCGTGCCCGCCATTGTAAATAACATGATCAAGTCTGCCTGCGCGAAGTGCGCGCGAAGTACTTCCAAGAACAAACACTATGGCATCCGCAAGATTGCTTTTCCCACTGCCGTTTGGCCCAATCACTGCATTAAATCCCTTATACAAAGGAATTATTGTCTGTTTTGAAAACGACTTGAAGCCGTGAAGAACCATTTTTTCGAAATAAACCATGCGCTATCTCCCTATAAACCTCAATAAATTATGTAGGCGTGATGTATATATAGTTAAAAACAAGAGAAACGAGATCTCAGATTTGACAATGTTTTGAGAACGTAGTAAGTACTTCCTGGAAACAGAAATGTAACAAGTTTCTGATACTATCCAAACCATATGAAGAGCACAACGTGGTTACGTAACACAAGGCGAGGCCCGAAGAATGCAAAATTAATGAGGGTTCGTTGCAATATTGAATTCTTTCATAAA
>JAFCBV010000028.1 GCA_017610545.1 Candidatus Nanohalarchaeota archaeon
TAGAAAGTATTCAATAGATTTAGTAACAAGAAACATTATGATAAAAAGCAAGGGTTATTTGGAGGGGATATTTAGCGGTGTACCCACATATCGTGCCGTTGTAGGGGATTTTATAGACTCTGGTGAAAGCGAAGAAATAATTGCCAACATGATTTCTCAACCGGAACATAATCTTAAAAAATCGAGTGACTTTTATGTGGAAGGGGATATCGAATCAAATATGCCTTTAAACCTTGTCGATCCCAAAGGAAATAAAATTGTCACAAAAAATTTGACTTACATCAAAATAGTGCAATAAAAGCTTAACTTTTGGAATTTATTCGCAAGCCTACAGCACATCACTTATTATATACTCCCTCCGCCGACTCTGCGTCGCTTCGCTCCGGATAATATTCTAAAATCGACGCCTTATCGCAACTTTCCACCTCAAACACCAAAACACTCCATACGACCCAAAAAACATACCTTTATAAAACCTCACCCTCAACTTTTTAGCAGGTATTGATGGGTCCCTCTCAAGTGTCTGAACCGCACGATGAAAAGATGACACCGCAATACTCAAAAGCCCGCATGCGTCAGTATCCTGAAAATAAAGGGATTCATTTGATGAAGCGATATGTTACGTGTGGGCAACATACTTAACGCTCAATAATTCAGGGAAATACAGTGACAGACAACACATACATGGAAATAAAAGTAAAACCAAACCATCCTGGATTCAAAATAATCCATACAATCGACCCCCTCACAATCGAGCTAAAAAGCAAACCAGACAAAAATCAGGCAAATATTGAACTAATAAAAATGCTTACCAAAATATTAAAAACCCCTGTTACAATTGTTTCAGGCAAAAAATCAAAAAACAAGAAAATAAAAATAGAATCAATGACAAAGATTCAGGTATTAGAAGTCCTAAAGGGCAATAAAGAAAATTCATAATCACACACAGATGTTTAACATGGCAAAAATAAAAAACAGATTAAATAACCAATAATATGATAACTCCAGATAAACACAAATTTCTTTATTACTCAGTATGCACGTTCTTCTACCTTTAGTTTTTGTCATAAAACAAATACAAATTAAAGGTGATTATCATGGCAAAATTAGCACAGACATCAGTAAAATACGTAATAAACGGTAGTTTCAATGCAGAAGGCGTCGTCGAAAAACCCGACGTAATCGGAGCATTATTCGGACAAACCGAAGGACTTCTCGGCGCAGAACTTGACTTACGCGAACTCCAGAGAACAGGACGCATCGGGCGCATAGAAGTACTAGTGACCACAAAATCCGGCAAATCCACAGGAGAGATAACAATCCCTTCCTCACTTGACGGCACAGAAACCGCACTAATCGCAGCGTCCCTTGAAACCATAGATCGTGTCGGTCCATGCAACGCAAAAATCAATGTCCGCTCAGTTGAAGACCTAAGAACAGTTAAACGAAAATATATAATCGACCGGGCAAAAACACTTCTATCAGGTCTCCTAAGCCAGGTCCCTGAAACCTCCATCATCGCAGAAGAGCTCATGCAGTCAGTAAGAAGTGCAGAAATAATCAAATACAAAGGCCTCTCCGCAGGCGTAGATGTCCCAACCTCAGACAACATCATACTCTGCGAAGGAAGAGCAGACGTAATAACTCTCCTCAAACACGGCATCAAGAACGCAGTTGCAGTCGGCGGCACATCCGCTGCACCGGAAATAGTACAAATTTCCAAAGAAAAAGAAGTGACTGTCTTCACAGACGGCGACCGCGGCGGCGACCTCATCATAAAAGAGCTAAAACAGGTCGTAGACGTAGACTTCGTCGCAAGGGCGCCACTTGGAAAAGAAGTAGAAGAACTCACAAAAAAAGAAGTATTCAAAGCGCTGCGCGAAAAAGTCCCCGTAGATCAGGCGCAGTTCCTAAAGCCGCTCGGCCCATCATCAAACGGGACCGCAAGAAAACCCATCCGCACCGAAAGAAGAGAAACATCTGCATCATCCCCGCGCAGAGAAACAAGAGACAGCCGTCCGCAAAGGACAGGTCGCTTTGAAAGGAAACCATCCATCACAAAAAAAGCGGTAATCTCTGACGAAGACAAATCCTTCTTCAAAGAACAGATGAACGACCTCGTCGGCACAAGAGCCGCAGCAATATACGACAGCGACAAACAATTCGCAGGCCGTGTCCCGGTAAAAGAACTCTCAACCTCAATAAGACAGGTAGAATCCCCTGCAATAGTGGTGCTGGACGCAGAACTTGACCAGGACCTTGTAAACATCTGCGACACAGCAGGCGTATCAGCAATCGTCGGAACAAAACAAAAAGGAAGTGTGCGCGCAAGAAACGCAAATGTCTTCACCCTCGACGACCTGTAAACCAAAAAACAACCAAACTTACAATAACCCGGGCATGAGAATCCTTATGCCTGGCTTCCTTTTTCTTTTTTCATTTTTTTCTGGACTTCGCCAGAAAACTCAGTCATAAACTTTTATCCTGCAAATTCTGGCATCTGATTTGTCGATAGCCGACAGAGTTAAATGCGCCAAAAAGTTCGCTTTTTGCTCTGTTTTCGAAGGTTAAACGAACTTTTGGTTCGTTTAATGATAAGTTATGTGCAATTATATTTTTGCCCTTAACGAAAAGTTTATAATTGTTTATTCACTAAATAATTATAATGGAAATAAAATCAAATAAAAAATGGATGTTGGGTTTTTTAGGTTTTTTAGGATTATTGGGGTTTTTAGGATTTACTTCTAATCATCCACTGGGATACCTTTGGTTTGGTTGGTTTTTATGGTTCTTTTTGTTTAGTTGGTTTCTTCCTATTAAATATAACTCTCTTTAATATCAAAAAGCGGGCAAAAATAAAACTTTTATTTTTTGCCTTCGGCATCGTTGCACTAAAAATCAATCCCTATTGGGAGAGCATAACAAAGATTTTGAGGTTCCAGAAACTTACAGTTTCTTCCACTCAAATTTTGGCTACGCCAAAACTTCTCTAAATCCATACGTTAAGTTCACTGGTTTAACTTTTCCTGAGGGGAGAATTCCTGTCTTTCGGACACAAACCCACAATCCCCTATTTAAAATTAAACCCCGAAATATTCTCCCATGATACAAAAAGACCGCATCGCGCGCCTCACCCAAAAACTAATCCGCGCCCCATCAGAAAACCCTCCCGGCAGCGAACACGAATGCGCAATGATAGTAAAAACAGAACTCGAAAACCTCGGCATGAAAGTATCAGTCCACGAATACGAAAAAGGAAGGCCAAACATAATAGGCACCCTGAAAGGAAAAACCAAAAAAACTCTCCTCATAAACACCCACACAGACACAGTCCCCGCAGGCACAGGCTGGAAACACCCCCCATTTGAAGGAAAAATAATCAACAACAAAATCTACGGCAGAGGCGCAACCGACTGCAAAGGCAACACCGCATCATGCATCGAAGCAATACGAAACATCATAGAAACCGGCACAAAACTGAACGGCACCCTGGTCTACACCGCAACAGTAGACGAAGAAACAGGAAGCAAAGAAGGCCTGAAACCCCTGATAGAAAAAAAGATAATCACCCCCGACGCCGCCCTCATCGTAGACAGCGAAGAATTTCACATAGACATAGCACAAAAAGGTCTCATCCACTTCACAATACTCGTACGCGGCAAAAAAGCCCACGGCGCACACCCCCACCTTGGAGACAACGCAATCATCACAGCATCAAAAATCATAACAAAACTCACAAAAGCAGAACTACCTCACACCACACATCCTCTTCTAAACCCCCCGACAATCAACATCGGCACAATCAAAGGCGGCGACAAGATAAACATGGTCCCCGACACCTGTGAAATTGGCATAGACCTGAGATACCTTCCCGGCATGAAAAAAGACCTCATAATTGCATCAATAAAAAACATAATTGCCCCCATCGCAAAAAACCACGAAATAAAAATACACAGCGCAATAGCCCCATACGAAATAGACAAAACCGAACATTTAGTAGAATGCCTTCACGAATCCATTAAAGAAGTCCGTGGCACATCAAAGCACACAGGAGTCGAAGGCGCAACAATGGTCGCCCTCTTTCAAAACACAGGCATCCCTGCAGTAGCAACCGGCTTCGGCATAAAAGAATGCATGCACGCAACAGACGAATACGCAAGACTGGACGACCTCACAGACGGCGCAAAAATAATCGAAAAAACAATCATAAAATATCTTGGAAAGGAGTGAAATCTATGGAAAACTTACAGAAACTGGCAACGGACGTATCAGACACAATGGGCATATCCCAAAAAGAAAACCCCCACATAAAAAAAGCCATGCGCGAATTCGGCGCAAAATTCATAGACAGACTACTCACACAAAAAAAATTCAAAAAAGAAAACTACACAGGCAAAGAAAAAGAAATAATCGAAAAACTAAAACACACCAAATACGGTCCCTTGGTCTACGAGATTGACAACATATGCCACACAAAAACAAAAATATCCGAAAACGTAAGAATCCGCTATGTCGAAGGCTCCCCCGAATGCTATGACCTCGCAAAACGAATCCGCACCATCTGCTTCAAAAGAGGCTGCCACTGCACAATAACCCCCCACGACACAGAAACCGACAAAGAATACTACCGCCTTGCCCCCGACAATGTCCTCTTTGAACTAAACCCTCTGGCAGTCGCCATAATAAAAAACACAGACGTAAGCATCTCCATCGGCGACGAAAGCGACCCAAACTGGTCAAAAGGCTTTGAAAAAAGAATCGCATATGGCTCAACTTCATCAATGCGATTCAGAAAGATCTACGACCAGCAAAGCATCCGCGGCGCACTGCTCGCATTCCCCGTAAAAAGAACAGAAATGTACGTCTCAGAAAAAAAATATCATGATGTCTTCTACGA
Organism: Candidatus Nanohalarchaeota archaeon; assembly: GCA_017610545.1. Taxonomy (GTDB): domain Archaea; phylum EX4484-52; class EX4484-52; order EX4484-52; family B79-G9; genus JAFCBV01. The sequence continues at coordinate 4,898 of JAFCBV010000028.1, forward strand.
AAGCCTCATCGCAAGCTTCTCAAAAGATATGAAAACCATCATAGACACCTACGAAAAAAAGCTAAAAAACAAAGAGCAGATAAGAATCACATCAGACGACGGCACAGACATCACATTCTCAATAAAGAACCGAAGAATCCTAAGAGACGACAATTACGCAGTAGTCGACAAAAAACGAAACGAGATATACAACTTCCCCACAGGCGAAGTATTTGTAGCACCCGTTGAGACATCCGCAAACGGCAAAATCACATTCGACTACACAACCCCCAGGGGCTTCGGGCTGATTGAAGACCTGACCCTCACATTCAAAGACGGCAAAGTGATAGACGCAAAAGCAAAAGGCGATGGCGCAAAGCGCTTCCGTAAATTCCTCGACGTAAACACCGGCGAAAAAGACCGCATAGCAGAACTTGGCATCGGCTGCAACCCCAAAGCCCAATTCGTAGGAACAACAATCGTAGACGAAAAAATATACGGAAGCATCCACATCGCAATCGGCTTCAACCTCGGTCCCTTCCACGGAAAGAACCTTGCATCCTCCCACCTTGACATGATAAAGATCATGAAAGGGCGCAACGGCAACGTCTACGCAGACAACAGATTGATAATGAAAAACGGCAAGCCTGTTTAGGAAAACCACGAACTTACTCAATTCAGGAACACAAGAGTTCCTGATTTCTTGGTTATTATATTATGAATTAAAGCAACTACGCAGATTACAACCTGTATTTTATAATAACTTCAGTTACGATAAAATGTAATTTAACATAACTAAACTTACGTTAAATGAATATTTAATATACAGTTAACTTACGATAAACAGCCATTTAACATAACTTCATCTATTAAGACATATAAATTTGGACTTGGAAGACAATATATTATTCCTGCCGCACTGGCTCTTCATCATGATTTGTTAACTCGCCCACCCATTAAACACATTCAAAACAAACTAATCAAAACAACCCCCGCAATCATAACTAAAGCCCCCAACAACCTCTCCTTGATATCCTTCTCCCGGAAAAACAAAGCCCCCCACAAGACACCAAACAAAGCATTTGTCCTTTTGATGGCTATGACATAAGCGACCAACGTCAGGCTCAGTGCAGTCATAATAAATATCTGCATCATTGCAGTGAAAAACCCGATAGGCAAAAGTGCTTTTATATTATTCTTAACCTGTGTGGCGCAAGACTGAGACTTCAAAAGCATTATCGGTAAAAGTGTCATAGTCAAAAACAGGTTAAGAGCCAGAGTCCAGAATACCGGCGACGAATTAACAACACCTATTTTATCAAAATTAGATGTGATGCTCCAGATGAACGCAACACAAAGCATCAACCTCGGTCCTTTTTCATGAAGTAATGCCCTGAACGGCGAAAAAAAGCCCTCATGCCTCTTCTTGATATTCAGCATATACGCACCCATAACAATCAGGATAATCCCAAGAACTCCAAACCCCCCGGAAATTCACCGACAATAAGCGGCGAAGTAACCAGCAAAAACAGCGGCGTAAACGTAACCATAGGCACAGTGACAGACAGGTCAGACAACTTCAGCGCCTTCATATAAAGTATTGTAGTAACAGTATTTAACCCCCCGCTAACAAGCAACGCACCCCAAAAACCATCCCCGATGACAGGAATCTCAACAAACAAAAGCAAAGACAAAAGAAAAGGCATGGCAAAGAACCTCATAGGCCATGCCGCAACATATTCATCGATATTTCTAATGCTATTGAGCGCTTTCTTGGAAAAGACATCCTTCATAGACTCAAAAAATGCACCCAAAAATGCAAACAAAATCCAAAGCATAATTCTAAATGCATTCCATCATTTAAATAAAATTGGCTGCAAAAGCGCACTCACAGAAGAGCCCTGCGCAACAGAAAAAGAATCCGATTTAGCAAAGAAGAGCAATCCTTTCAGTGATGCATATCAGATTGTCTCCAGAGAATACTGATTTTTTCGTAAGTTGAAGCGCATACATGCGCCAAATTTTACTCAACTCACTGCAAATTAAAAAACAGTGCGTACATTTTTATAAAATCATGGCAATAATAACATACTATGAAGCGATATTTTACAGTTGTAATAGAAAAAGATGAAGAATCAAACATGTACGTTGGCGAAGTGCCTGGGCTTTCAGGATGCCATAAGCATGGAAAAACAATAGATGAACTAATGAAAAACATGCAGGAAGTTATCGAACTTTGCTTAGAGACAGAAAAGGAAGAAGCACACGAATTGCCGAAATTTGTAGGCGTGCAGCAAATAGAGGTATCGTCATGAGCCGTTTAATACCTATTTCTCCAAAATATCTTGAGAAAAAAAATCATAAAACTTGGATTCAGTCCGGTAAGGCAAAAAGGAAGTCATGTATTTTATCGCCATCCTGATGGCAGAACCACTAGGCAACACACATTGTCAAATCATTTGACTATATTACTATTGATATCTTATATATCTCAAATAACAAAAACCAATAAAAAATAAGAATAATGCATAAGATATTAGAGAGACCGTAAATCT
>JAFCBV010000029.1 GCA_017610545.1 Candidatus Nanohalarchaeota archaeon
TTGCTTCCGGGCGAAGGGGCATATCTGAAAAAAAAGCCAAAAAAGAACTTGTAAGTTATCTTGAAAACCTGTCCATAGAACTAAAGGACTATGAAAACGAGACAGAAGTTTATTCAAAAAGAAATATCGAATTCGGGGGTTTGACCACAAACGACGCGGTGAAATGCCTTAAAGACTTTGATGGGCGGACATTTGCATTCCTGCGGACCATCTGTATTGAAGTAAAAACCGGATACCGTGTTTTGGAAGTAGGTGTTGGAACAGGCATTTTGTCAATTGTTGCAACGCTTGCGGGCGTAAAAAAGGTTGTTGGGGTTGAGATAAACCCGATAACGTGCATACTGGCAAAAACTGTTGTTGAATATCTGGAAGAAAATAAAGTCATTAAAAAAGGTGTTGTTGAGATACTCTGGGGAGATGCCTTGAGATTTACGACAAAAGAGTATGTCAAATACAAAGGAACTAAATTTGACGCGGTAATCAGCGAGAACATATACACCGGAATGTTTTTCGAGCTTCAGATGAGGATGAAGTCACATCTGATTGAGAACGGCCTTGTCCAAACGGAAAAAAGTATTGTTGATGGCTTTCTTACGGTTTCAAGCAAGAGGCCAATAATTCCAAGAGGCATGTCTTCGTGCGCAGAACTGATGCAACTGAGCGACAAAGTCAAAAGCCATACAGAAGTGATCTCAGACCTTAGAAAAACAGGCATCCAAACACGGCTTCTAAGCAGAGACCACATATATGACCAAATAAAATTTTACATTCTGGGAAAGCCCGAGATTTCGACAGTCATGAAATTTCCTATCATAAAAAACGGACAGTTAAATGCCGTAAACATTTTTTCCACGGTTTGTATGACAGACGGAGACTACTTGGAGAGAAACGAGAACAAGTTTCTCTGCAATGACTCGGTTCTCATACTAAATAAGGGTGTTGATGTGAAAAAAGGAGACCTCGTTGTCGTGGGGCTGTCTTATAACGAAGCAGACAACATCGAGAACATTATTCTTGAGGTAAGAAAACTGAATAAGGATGGAACTGTGAACAAAAAATACGATGCACGGCTAAATATTAGCGAGAGAAAGCATAAGGAAAATATTGCGCGATATATAAAAGTGAACAAATGCCGCCAGGAGATCAACCTCTCAAAACTTGGCGATTTTGAGCTTGTCAGAAGTGCAAGCTATGACCACGGATATGAGCGAATATGGATGTCAGACATAGATTATGTGAATATTAAGGAATATGGATTGTGAAAAAGAGATTACATTATTAAGGTTTCTTGTCAAATTGGGATATTATGGAAAAACTGCAGATGCCATACGTGAAGCGCGCGAAACAAGCGAAGAACCCTGCTGCGCGCAGCTTGTTTGAACTTATGGCGCGCAAACAAACCAATCTTTGTGTTGCCGCAGATTTGACTGTTGCAGAAAATGTTCTCGCACTTGCAGACACCATCGGCCCGGATATTGTACTCTTAAAAACACACGTTGACATAATCGAAGACTTTACCCCTGATTTCACAGAACAATTGACAAAGCTTGCGGAAAAGCACAACTTCATGATTTTCGAGGACAGGAAGTTTGCAGATATAGGAAATACTGTGCGCCTGCAATATTCTAAAGGGATATATAAGATAGGCGAATGGGCTGACTTTGTGAACGTGCACATCGTTCCGGGTTCAGGAGTGATTAAAGGAATTGAGCAGGGTATGGAGGAAACAGAATTTGAGTTCCCGCGCGGAATAATAATACTTTCACAGATGTCTAGCAAAGGCAATATGGCAACAGGAGACTACATGGCAACTGCTGTCGGGCTCGCGCATGTATACAAAAAGAGTGTTGCCGGGCACATTGGTAATGGAAGCAACGCAGAGGAGTTAAAGAAACTGACTTCTGTAACCGAAGCAGGGCATATTGTCTTTACTCCGGGCATACAACTTGGCTCGCATGGCGACACCCTCGAACAACAGTACGCCACGCCACAGTCTGCAATTTATGCCGGCTCTGACTGCATAATAGTTGGCAGGGGTATATACGAGGCAGAAAGCGCAGAAAAAGAAGCAAAGAAGTACAGGCAGGCGGCTTGGGGCGCGTATGTGCAGAGGGTTAAGGGGAAGTAGTTTTTAGTATTCAGTAGATAGTGGACAGCATACAGGAAATATTTTTGCCCACAACCGTATTCTATACCATCAAACCGCTACTTCTGCGACAAATGTTTCCATTAGATTCCTCTTTCAAAAAACAAGAGTTCATTCGTCAGAATCCTGCACAAACCTTTTCCCTTCTTTCATGCAGTTCTCAGCGCGCGCCAATTCATACCCCAAATATGCGAGGTGATCCGGCAGGTTTGCAAGGTTTCTCTTTGCGACCTCTCGGTATATTGAGCGCCCGCATTTTCCGCGGAAGATGTGCTTAAGCTTCGCGCCGTTTTCTTTGCAGGGAATGCCCTCGTAGTACTCTGCGACAAGCTCTTTTTTAGCAGAATCAATGTGGATAAGAAAAAAGCCTGAATCAAGCGCCATGTCAGCTTCGCTGTGTTTAGGGACTTTTACTTCTAGAAGTTCGTGAGGAAGCATATACTAACTTGGGCTAAAAGAAATAAAACTCTTACAGTTTTCTCGTCTTAGAAGTCACGCCTGACTTAGATTGCCAGTTGTATGCGCGAATTTTTGCAGTTTTTCCAAAACCGCATGCAGAGCATATCTTGTTTGTTATATGGTATGAGTGCTTTCCGCAGCGCCTGCAAAGCTCATGCACTTTCTTGTTTCTTTTTCCGAAAGAAGGTTTTCCGTTTCTCTTAGGCATAAAATCACATATTAGTCTGTTGGCGAAGCAAACACAATCGTGTCACCACGCACCAGCATTTTACCATATTTTGTGGTCTTCTCATCATCAGTAACAGACGCATCCTCAAGCCAGACATTAAGATGAATGTCTACTGCTTTTAGTGTGCCTGAGACCTCTTTTTTGTTTTTTAGGCATACGACTACGCGCTTTCCTTTTGCCTGATTTAGTACGTCAAGAGGTCGATCCATAAAACCACGTAAGAATAGGAAATGGGTGATAAACCTTTATAAAACAAACGCCGGTGTGCTTGCGCCGAAAAATATGCGAAAGATTTATGAAATTTTATGCACAATAAGGAGTTATATTTCTTAAAGAACATATTGCGAGGTGTTTTAATGCCTATTTGCGAGATGTGCGGAAAGGAAACAGCAAAGGTATCCAGAACAAAAATAGAGGGCGGTGTTATTGAAGCATGCAGTAAATGCGCATCCTACGGCGAAGTCTTGCCTGAACCAAAAAAAGCAAGGCCAATACCTTCTTTTAGTGTGCGTGTAGAGACGCTTGCGTTTGAGGATGCTGTTGTTCTTGACTATTCAAAGCGCGTAAAGGTTGCGAGAGAGCGCCAGAAGCTGGATTTCAAGACTCTGGCAGCAAAAATGAGTGTCAAAGAGCAGCTCCTCCATAGGATTGAGCAGGGGCGCCTTGTACCTGATTTTCAATTTGCAAGAAAAATTGAGCGGGCGCTTGGGATAAAATTGATTGAGAAGGTTGAGGAACCGCTATAATCCAATCCCTTTCTCAGCGACTTTGACAACACCTGCTTTATCAGTCACTTCCCCGACAACTTTTGCCTCAATGCCTTCTTCTTTCAGGGTTGCCAGAATTTCATCGGCATTGCGCACGATAATCGCAAAGCCCATGCCCATATTGAATGTCCTGAACATTTCTGCATCAGCAATGTTTGCAAGGCGCTGTATTTCACCAAATATTTTGGGTACCCGAAGAATGCTGTCAAAATGAAAGCCAACGTCTTTGTTCAGGCGCTTCAGGTTTAGAAATCCGCTTCCTGTAATGTTTGAAAGCCCTGTGACCTCTGAAAAGTGCTTTTCAAGCACTTTGAGAACGGGCTTTACGTAAATCATGGTGGGTATAAGAAGTTCTTCAGACACTTTTTTGCCCCATGGCAAGACATCATCTATCTTGTAGTTTTCAAGCATCACTTTTCGCGCAAGCGTGTAGCCATTGCTGTGGATCCCTGTGCTTGCAAGGCCGATTATCTTGTCTCCGGGCGCAATCTTGTCTCCGAGAACCACTTTGTCCTTTTGTACAACCCCGAGGCACGTTCCGGCAATGTCAAATCCTTTGCCGTTGATTCCGGTTATTACGCCCTTGAGTGTGGCGGTCTCCCCGCCAATAATCGCAATTCCTGCCTGCTTTGCGCCCTCAGCAAGCCCTATAGCAATTTCGCCGGCGATTTTCTCGTCAGTCTTTTCAGATGCAAGGTAATCAACCATTGTAATCGGCTCGGCACCCACGCAGATGACATCATTCACATTCATTGCAATCATGTCAATTGCAATTGTGTCAAATTTGTTTGCTTCCTGTGCAACCAAGACCTTTGTGCCTGCGCTGTCAGTTGAAAGAACAAGATACTGGTTCGCGCCGATATCAACAAAATTGGCGTAGTGACCTATCTCTGACTTCACTTCGCCAAGCTTTCCCTCGCGAAATTTCGATGTTGCCTTTAGAATATCAACTATTTTGCTGACTGCTTTGTTTTCTTCTTCAATGTCAACGCCGGATGAGGCGTAGGTTGTTTTTTCGGGCATGGTTTAGATGAGCGCCAAAATTATATAAGATATATTGCTTTCAATTCTTTATCCTTCATTATTTCATCCCAAAAATCATCAGCATTCTCAAAACGTTTAGTTTGCTTTTCGTCTTTAAGTTCCCTGAAAAGTGAAGATACTATCTCAGATACGCCTTTGTCTGGAATAACCTCAACATCAGCAAGATTAAATGTTTTAATACTGGAGCTGTGAACTAAATTCGTATGTCTCCATGAGGGATACATGCCAACAATATATGGATTTGTACTTGTGGCATCTAACCAGTATATGTCTGGTTTATCTGTCTTTAATTTAAAAACAGGATTTTTATTGATATCTTCAATTTTGAGTATGTATCTGCCTTCGTTAGTCTGTCGAAGTGTGCCGGTATAACCGCCGGACTCTATCCGTTCAATGTGCCTGGTTGAAAAAAGATCCCGATATGGTGACAAAGTCTCTTCTGGTGTCTTTACAGGTCCAACCCACTTTTTGAATCCGGTAATATTTCTAGCCGGACGATTATCTTCGGTTCCCGTTACACGTGTTCCAACTTCAGAATATAGTCCAGCCATAACATTACCCCTCCTTTTGTATTTTGTGGTTTCAACGATTGTGAATCATATAAGAATTGGTGTTATATCTTTGCCCCTGATTTCTTTCCAAAAATCCTCTGGAGTTTTGCAATCGATAGCTTGTTTTTCGTCTTTAAGTTCCTTAAGAAGCGAAGATGCTATTACATACTCATCATGGTTTTTAGTGACCTTTTCAAGACGCATTATTCCATCGCGACCAGGAGCCATACTAGTGCCATTTCGAAATATTTCTACGCCAATAGTTTCAGGTTCATTCAAGAAATATATTTCCTGGCTGTTGGTCCGCAAATATAAAACAGGGGTCTTACGCGCATCTGTAATCTGAAGGCTATAGGTATTTCCTCTGTCTGGTTCTTTTCGAATTGTTCCATGCAAACTGCCTGAGACCGTTGCCTTCAGATATTCTTCTGATGATATATGTTCTTGATAATGTGGCGACGCAACCTCGTTTGATATAGTTTTTTGTCCCATCCTCGTCCAATCTGTATCAATTTTACTTGCAGGCAGGTTGCTGCCTCCAGTAACGCGCGTTCCATTTTTATAATATGTGCCGTTCATAATATCACCACATAATAGTGATAAATATAACTTTAAAAAGCTGTCGGTTGCCTGAACATAGCAAAAAATATAAACACGAGCGAGTAAGAACATTCAGATCTTATGATACAATCTAATGGCATAGATGTAGAAAAATTGCGTTCTATTGTTAAAGGAAAATATGGGTCTCAAGTGGAAGAGTGCACTCTACAGCACAATGGACACACATGCCAGAAAAATATGTTGTTTGATATAGATATGGGTTTTGGACATGTGGCTGTTGACACTCCTTTAGAATACCTAAGAGGCGTTTCCGGAACAGTACCTGCTGTAAGAGTGAGCACTGCATTAAGACAATCAGACACTTTTCGTGAAGATGCCAAGAAACTTACAGGAGAGAAAAATGTGTCTTTGCAGATTGGTGCTGATTTTTATGAATTACCAAGACCGCTTTCTGAACGCACATACTCTTTTAGTGATAATCTGGATTATTTAGGGTCTCTGCCTAAGGAAGGTGTGCTTTACAGGTTTTTCGTAATTGAAAAGGATATTGAAAACATTCTTGAGAAAATTTTAGATATAAGAACTGTGGCAGAACAGTTGCGACACTATGCGAATAATTTTCAGGCGGACATCAGTTGCTTTGAAGTGCCGCAACATGGACGCATAATTAATCCTCCAAAGGCAAGAACCTAATTACAGGGTTACAAAACATGCTTTATTTTCTCATCCTGCGCGTACCACTTTCCATTTGAGCCAATTTCAATTGTGTGAGCCATTTTTTCAGCGCGCTGAACCGCCTCTTTTGCTGTGTCTGCGAGCGCGATGGCAACGCCCATCCTGCGCCCCACGTGCGCTTCCGGCTTCCCGAACAGCCTTATGGTCGAGTTCGGGTACATGTTCATTGCAGGATAGATGTTCCTGTATTGCACATTCCCTGCATTTACAGGGGAAAGTATCACATGTGTTGCCCCCGGCGACATAAGGGGTATCTGCCTCACATTGTTTGCCTCAACTGTTGGTATTGGAAGACCAAGCACAGCCCTTGCGTGAAGCCCCATCTCTGAATATCCGGACGCATGAGTGCTCATAGTGACCATTCCTGTGTCGTGCGGGCGCGGGCTTATTTCATTGGCATAGACTGTGTCGTCCTGCCCGATAAAAAGTTCGCACCCGAAAAGCCCAAGGCCGCCAAGGCAATCAGTAATCTTTTTTGTTGTGGCATAAATATCGCGCTCAACCTTTTTCGATACTTCTGCCGGCTGCCAGCTTGCATGGTAGTCACCGTCAATCTGGTAGTGCCCGACAGGCTTTGGAAAGCTTGTGACTGTCTTGTTGTTCTCATCGAGATGGCGCACTGCAAGTTCTGTTACCTCGAGCTTGAAATCAATATGCTCTTCAACAATTATCTTGTCAGCAGAGCCGCGCGCGTGGGCGTGCGCCTCTTTGTATGCTGTTTCAATGTCTTTTGGCCTTTTTACAAAATATGAGCCCTGCCCTGAAGATGATTGTATGGGCTTTGTCCAGCACGGATATCCGATTTTCTCGCAGGCGTCTTTCAATTCGTCGAGTGTTGAAGCATAAGCGTATTTCGAGGTGCGGACTTTTGCATCTTTCGCAAACATCTCTCTTGTTTTGGGATGATATTTACGCCCTGTTTCTCAAGCTCAAAGAGAACATCAAGGTTTATTGCCTCTATTTCAGGAATGACTGCATCCGGTTTTTCTTTAAGTATGACGGCTTTGAGTGCTTCGCCGTCCTTCATGTCTATTGTGTGGGAGCGGTGCGCTACCTGTTGCCCGGGGGCGTTATCATATCTATCAACAGCAATAGTCTCTATGC
>JAFCBV010000167.1 GCA_017610545.1 Candidatus Nanohalarchaeota archaeon
CCCGTATTTACGTCTCCCCGGGCACACCCCTGCTCTTTCTCGTCAGAATAAAATCCCATTTTTTTAAGAATTCTATCCAGACTTTTCAATCTATTCACTTTGCTGTTTGAAGCATAATCCCTTCGGTGGAGCAGATGCTCTCTCTTAAATAACAAACATCTATTACACTGATAATAATGCCTTATTAGGAATACCTTCTTCGGTATTTTTATGTGTCAAACAGTAGCCTAAAGAACTTGCTTTCTTTTCCAATTGCTTTATCACACGTTGGCGATATTTCGTTTCATAATAGTCTTGCCCTTGGTCAACGTACTCGGTACCGTTTTTAATCATACTATAAAATATCCTTGCGAGCTTATGTGCTGTTGCCGTTATTGCTTTTGGGGCTCCGAGACGTGCACGCTGTCTTCTCAAATAAGCTCCCAGTGCACTTTTTGAGTTAAACAACCCATAAGCCGATATTCTGAAGGCTGCAGCGGCACGATTAGCAGTCGATTTTGTCTTACTACTGAGGACTTTACCGCCGGTAATTTTGTTTCCTGGGCTTAATCCCATCCACGATGCAAAATGTTTTTCGCTGCGCCAGGCACTCATATCTGTACCTGTTTCTGATAGAACTTTCAAAACGCTATTTTCATCCATTCCGTCGATACGAGTCAAATCAACTCCGATTAGTCGATAAAGCTCACTGCGCACATCAAAATTTAAGCTGCTTTTCGTTTTACGTTTTTTGACTGGTGGCAAATCGCCCGACGGCACATCATCAGAATGACCCTTGCTTTTCAAACCACAAAGTGCTTGCTCAATTTGAGCATCACACTCGAAAAGCTGTTGCTTGAAAAAATCATATTCTTCAACCGATTGTTTGAGAGCAAAAAGGTGTTCCGGGCGGTAGTGTCCTTCCAGGGAGGCTGCAATAGTCTTTTCATCATGTTTGCACCGCCCATCTCGAAACTTCGCAAGTGTTTTTGGGTTGCGTTCACCATCGAGTATCGACCTGATAATCGTCATCCCGGTTTTGCCCGTAATGTCTGTCACAACGTTATCCAATAACAAGTTCATTTGCCGAAGTGCCTTTTGCATGTGCCGAATTTGATCAGCTGACTTCTGAGTTAAATTTTGGCGCTGCCGCATATAAGCACGCAAAGCGATGTTTTCTTCCGGTGTACGAAAGCACCCCCTTAACAGCCCGTACGTATGAAGCTCTTGTAGCCATTGACAGTCCTGTACATCACTTTTTCGTCCCGGAACATTTTTCACATGGTGCGCATTGACTAACAGGACTTCAAATCCATGCTCTTCAAGAATTTCAAATGCGGGTATCCAGTAGACGCCTGTCGACTCCATCGCCACAGTTTGTATACCAATTTGGGATAACCAATCTGCCATACAATTCAAATCAGCAGTAAAACAAGGAAACTCTCGAACCGACTGTTCTGCCAGATCAGGGGGGACCGCGACAAAGTGACTCGTTGAGCCTATGTCAATTCCAGCTGCATAAAGATTGACACGCTCCAAATGAGCATCAATACGCTTTCTATTCTTTTTCATTTCTGACTCCTCGTATAACGTTACACTCGAGAATCAGATTGTCGAAAATTCTTGCATTCTCTTAAACAGGATCGCTAAGCGTCACTATTGATTTGGTCGCCAACCTGAGACCACACTTTTAAACGGGCATTTCAGCACCACTGCATTTCCGGCCTTTACTCTCGAATACGATCATTCTAGGATACTCGGTATAGATCGTAATTTCTACCGGCCCTCATGTTATTAGCCGATTTGCGGCCGGAACGGGCTAAGACACTTTTAAGTAACAGTTTATTTTTAATTGACTTTAACAAGCTGTAATCCTAAGTTCTTTGCTTGCTTTTTTAAGTATTTGATTTTCTGGATTTGATATCTTTTTTGTTCATTGATAAAAATTGATTCATCGTAGTTCAGCTTCTCTTTCACAAGCTTGTAAAATATTCGAGCAAGTTTATGTGCTGTTGCCGTAATTGCTTTAGGTGCTCCGTTACGTGCTTTCATTTTTCGGTAAAAGTCACCGAGGTACGATTTACTACGACTTAATGAAAGAGCAGAGATACGAAAGGCCTGTGCAGCTTTATTACTTGTTTTTTTGGTCCTTGATGATAATATTCTTCCGCCACTGATTTTGTTTTGCGGTGATAATCCAAGCCAGGAACAAAAATGTTTTGCCGTTGGGAATTTATCAAGGTTCGAGCCAATTTCACTAAACAACGTTTGGGCGGTAACCGCG
>JAFCBV010000030.1 GCA_017610545.1 Candidatus Nanohalarchaeota archaeon
TGCGCTCTGTTTTTAGTATTCCCGGGATTTTTTCAGTAACAAGCCTTGCAAAAACATTCACCAGTCATTTCTGACTCACCTCATATATAACGGTGTTATGGGATTTGAAAGTATTTAAGTTTTTGTTGCACTGGCGTTTCAATATATGCGGAAAGAAGTGCATGAAGTGTTCTTTGTTGAATGAACTTTTCTGGCGTATCATGTATAATATAATGATATATTATAGTAAAAAAAGAAAAGAGCAACCTTTCGGTTAAGCCCTCAAGCTTTCACTTTTGGCTGCAACAAGATGTCTTGAAAGACATCAACTCCGTTGACAACCACAACGAACACATCTGATTTCAACCCTTTATATTTGGCTGAGACCATGTACGTGCCTGCTGGCAATTCAACAGAATATTGTCCGTTTACATCTGTTTTAGTTATTGCAACGGTTTCTCCCATTGAATCTTTAATTCGGACCATTGCCTTTGAAACAGCAATGTCCTCCACAAACACAGTACCCGTCACTGTAACATGTGGCTGTTCTACAATTACCCGCCACTCGTGCGTGGCGTTCGTACAGTCAATGGCGGTCACCACTACCATAACCTCATGCGTTCCCGCTTCTGCAACGAGACTGTAATATACAGCCCCATCCGAAATCAGGGTCTCGTTCTTGACATATACGCCGTCATAGAGCCAAGAAATGTTTAGTGGTAGCTGTTCCATTGGGTTGTCTATATATGCATCGAAGGCAACTAAGTCACCTTCTAGGGCGTTAACAGACAACGAGTCAGGACTAACCGCCTTTATTATGGGTGTTATGTCGCTCGCAGATACGATTTGTGCCGCAAACAGCAATGTGATTGCGACGACTAACAATAGTTTACTCATTTGATGTTATCCTCCTATTCTTTAATCACACAAACATACCACCATTAAAAATAAGCCTAGTTGCCATGTCATTGCTGTCATGGCACCAGTTACAAAAACGTTATCCTGTTTATAGTTTTCCGCCAAGATGGTGAAAATATGTCTGTCAGAATAACAAAAAGTTGGTATGAATATGAAACGTCAAAAAAGTGACACTTCTTTTTAGTGGTTTTAGAATTTAAAGCTTTCGAATTAGCAAGTTTACAGAAAAACCAAAACTAATTATTTTGAAGTCGCAGAAAACCAAGTACGTCCTTACAAATCTTTGATTTGCGGGGTCATAAAAATCACAAAGTGATTTTTAATGACAGTGCGTGGATGAATGCGATTTGAGTCATTTACAATCGTTGAAACTCTGCCCTTCAGGGCGGAGCTACCGATTGGAAAGCTTGAAACCGAACCAATCAAACCCCGTCCTTTAGGGAGGGGTCGCATAGAGGTTTCATGATACTCAAAAGATTCGAACGAAGCTCAAGCGAAGTGAGATGACTTCAAAACCCGAAAAAATGCGAAGCATTTTTTGGGCCCAGAGAATCTTCGATTCTCCCTGGGCTTGAAACCGAACCAATCAAACCCCGTCTTTCAAGGAGGGGTCGCATAGATGTTTCATGATATTTTTACGGCTGCTGCCAAGAAAAAGAAAAGGGCAGCAGCAACCTGCTGCCAAGACTAGTTAATACAATATACTACGGATAACAAGCTCCGCCCGGAGAACATGCATCTATCTCGCATTGTGCTTTTAATTCCGGTGGCATGTCTTTACATAACTCATAAATGCACATAGGATCGCATACTATTGTGTTTGCATCATCTATGTTGTTTATTGCACCCTCTGCGAACCCAATCAGAACACTTGCTTCCTCGGCAGGTATGTGCTTTCCTGTCTGGTCAGTGACCTGTGCAATAAGCTCATTAAGTTTCTGGATTGCTGTTTCTGTGTCTTCTTTATCAAGGGCTCTGTTTGCAGCCATGATTTTTGATGCAAGGCTGTTTAAAACACCTTTGTTCGATATTTCATTTGTTGTGAGAATTTCGTTTGCAAGCAAGGATAAATCCTCATGTACTTCCGCATTTCCAAGTTTTGTGAAGTTATTGTTGTTTGCATACGATAGAACAAGGATTCCGATAAGTACGCCTATGCCTGCTGAAATTGCAAGCTTCTTATTAAGATTTGATTTCATATACTCCCTCCCATTGATTCTTTTTTTGTTGAACCCCTATATAAATTAATTATATATGTGGGCTCGCAAAATAAGAAGCTATGCGCCAAAAGCGTGCTCTCGCAGTGGTAGTTCTATTATTTTCAATTATTATTCTTGCTCTTTCAGGCATTTCTGTTTCGTGGTTTGGACCACAATACAGCACGCCGAGGACGTGTTCTGAGACGTGGGGTGTGGATAGTTGCGGACATGGTGGTTCAGAGAGCGACTTTGACGATTCATTTGATTTGGCCGGAACATGTAATGGCAGTCAGGTCGGTGATGAGCAGTATATAAACGACATATATTTGAATCAAACATATGCTCTTTTTGGTCAGACCTTGTCGGTTACATGTGAGTTTTACCAGTTTTGGTGGACTAATGAGTATCGTGATGAGCAGTACGTGTTTTATTATAATGGTAGCGATTGGGCTAAAATAGCCGAATGGCAGACAAAGTCTGATGAGTGTGGTGGACAAGGGTATTGTTTTTTTAGTAAGACGGCAACATTTACAGTAAACGCTTATGAAGGAACGCAGGTTGTCAGATGCATACAAGATTACGAGGGAGCTCCGGATAATTGTGCAGACGAAACGCCTGCTAAAACCTACTTTTACTACGACAACGACGACATAAACTTCACAGCAGTAAAGCTTCTTGAAAACATAACTTCTTATGAGCTAAGCGTTTCTGAATGGGCAAATGTACACCGGGCGCAAAACATCACAGCCCATGTGCAGTGGAACAAGATTATCAACGAATCACAGATCGTGCATATGGGAAGCGGTATTGCAATGTATTCTGTTCCTTCGCCGTACACAGGAAACTGGACAAACTACACTCTTGTTCTTTCAAACGCCACAGAATTTAATCACACCGGACCAGTCACCGTAGTTTGGATAAATGCCGTAGATAACTACGAGCAGTGGGTTCAGATCAATCAGAACAAACATTTCTACCTCTGGAGCAGTGCGAATATAACATCTGCTGAACTTTCAAGAAACATTACATACAACGGCACTCCGGTAGATTTTTCATGCACAGTCTTTGACAACTACACGCACATGCCGGTTTCTGGGTACAACGTATCTTTTTACAGAAATGGCACATTTTTTGATAACAAATTCACAGACAGCACAGGTGTGGCAGAAATAGAATCAGGCACAGGCGCAGCAACCCCGCCCGAGAACTGGACATACACATGCAACATAACAGAAATGCCGTCTCTTTATTACAACTCATCCTTTGAGCAAAGTGCAGTCCTCGAAATAGTTGACCTTGGCGTAAGCATTGCACCAATTGAGAACACAGGCTTTGGCGCCAATGTCACAATCACGGCAAACATTACAGGCAATGCAACCAGAATAACAGATGCAAATGCAAACATTTCCTATTACAATTATACTGCCGGACAGTATGGATGGGAGGAAGTGTCTTTGTCTGCCATAAAAACATATTCTCAGACAAACACAGAATATTCTGCCAACTACACCCCGAAAACAGCAGGGATGCACAATGTAACTGTTGAGGCTCAGGCAGAGAGACATCCTGATGAACTTGAATCAAGAATCGCCCGGGACACAACATCTTTTGAACTCGGCGGCGGCGCGAACATAACAAATATCTCACTTTCAGACAGCACAATATACAACGGCACATCAACATCAATGTTTTGCCGCGTCGCAAACAATTATTCCGGAGAGCCGGTAAATGATTACAACGTATCTTTTTTCAATTCCACGCATTATATTGGCATGGGCCAAACCAACTCAACCGGCTGGGCAAACATAACCTACAATGACTTTACAGAAAACCCACCAATAACAGAAACCCTGAAGTGCAACATAACAGACATGCCCGAGCTTTTCTATAATGCATCCGCTGAGATGAGTAAGACACTGGATATTGTTGACATTCGCACAAATCTCGAGTTAATAGCTAACGCAGATTTCGGTGACAACATCACAGTCAAATTCAATGTAACCGGAAACGCAACGCAGTTGTCTTCAGTTATCGCTTCAGTGAGATACTATAATTATTCTTTGGATGACTACACCAGCGATATTGTTTCGTTAACATCAACAGCCACACATTCACCGACAAACACAGAATATTCCGGGGCATACACGGTGGTACAGTCCGGACCTCATGAGGCAACTGTTACTGCAAACGCAAACAGGACGGCAGAAAACACAACCAATTTCAATGTTTCCTACGGTATACCAACCATATCGTTTGTTTTTCCGAACTTTAGGATTCTTGCAAACCAATCATTTAATTTGAATGTGACTGTTACAGCATCAGGTGGCGACATTATAAATCCTGTGCTGACATTGAATTTTACAAACGACAGCATGATGAATATAAGCGCGGGCGAGACATACACGAATTATACTATTGCAAACATCACAAACAGCTCATCTGTTTCGGTTTTGTGGAACGCTACAACAACTGAAGTCGGGCTTTTGCGGGCAAGCGTAAATGTAACGACTAACGACAGCATCTCTGGGGAGTATGACACTCCATATAGTGTGCTTTCGCCGATAACTTCTGCCAGCCCCGGCGAAACAAACATGATGGGCACAGAAACATTCACAGTCAAAATCGTTGGAAACACAACCGACATAGTGGCGGCAAACTTCACTACAGAAAAGCCATATTCCGGCGGAAACGAATTCTTTTCAGGTATCCTCATAGCGGTTGAAGAGGAAACAACATGTGTTGGTATTGGAGGAGAAACAGGTAATGTGGCAATCGATGCAAACACTTCTTGCAGCGATGGAACCTGCGCTCTTGCCGTTGATAACAACACGAACACAGCATGGCTTCAGAACACACAATACAAGTGGCTCACAATTAACCTAAGCCAACCATACACTGTTGATGCCATTGAAATTGTCTGGTCAGGGACTGCGACAAACACATCTGTCTATTACAAACGCGACACTCTTTTTGAAAGTAGCGGTGTTGTGTGGAAACCTTTCAACGAATTCATGTATCAGGATGCTCCGGCAAATAAGAACACGACCTTTGTAAAAGCGCAAACCCCATTCACCGCAGACACCATTCTCATAAACGATTCTTCATCAGCTACGTCAGGCATTCAGATTTACGAAGTAAGAATATACCCCGTTCTTGGAAGTGTTGACAAGTGCTACATTTATGAGGCAAACTACACGTCCATTAATTACTCAGGCACGCATCTTGTATCATCCAATGTCACAACACAAAGCAACACCGGAGATATCTTGTCAAATTCAAGTTTCTTTGTTGAGTTTGGTACGCCCGTGATCACAAAAGGCGCAACATTTGAAGAATTTCCTAAAGTAAGCACATCATATATTTACGAATTTGACGTTTATGCAGAAGGCGGCGACCTTCGGGACATCAACGCAACACTCTTGATGTTTAATGACACACTAATCAATTTCACAACAGGAGAAAACATCTCGCAGAACATATCATTCATTGCGCGCAGTAATACAAATTCCGTTTCGTGGAACCTGACCACAGGATCTATCGGAGACAAAACCACGAACATCTCTGTTTTTGCAAATTCTTCTTCAGGCCTTGGCGGAAGCAATTATGAGGACGCCAATGTTACTGTGATTTACGCAGACTCAGAGGCCCCGGTAATACATTGGTTTTCAATCTCACAAAATAAGACAAATTTGCATCAGGGCATAGTCGTCACAGTCAACGTATCAGACAACATCCAGGTAAGAAATGTCACTGCCGAAGTTACATCACCCGAATTTTCATTCAACACAACAAACAGCACTGATTGGAAGGCTGAAGGGTTGTGGACTATTTTGATTGATTCTGAGTTAATTAACCAGACAGGGAATTACTCTGTGAGTGTGTATGCAACAGATGTTGGAAATAATATTTCTTCAGGTCAAAACAATACCAACTTCACCACCTACGACACATACACCATTTCGCTTAGCACAAACTACAGTGAATACAACCGGGGCGAGAATATAACATTTGCAATTGATGATGTGAACAACAACACGGTCTTTGCAGCAACATGGATTGTAAACGAGACCTTTGCAAACAACACCACAACAATTTTCAACGGGCTTGCAGATGAATATATTTACAACTTTTCAAACAACAAGACTCAAGGTGCGTACACACTCGATATTTATGTCAATAAGTCAGGCAACACAGGCAACAATACAAACAAAAGCGTTTCTGCCAGCGCATCACTGGAAATAGCATTCACATATCCGCCTTCTGCAAGCACATTCCAAAAAAACACACCTTTTGATCCGCAGCCTAAAGTGCACATCAAAAATGCGCGCGGAGAACTTTTGAACTATACTGTAAATGTCAATCTTTCGTGCCCTAATGCAGTAGGGCTTTCTATGTCATACATTGCAGACATGAATTATACAAGAAGCGCATCGCCCTTTTGCGCGTCATCTCCTTCTGCAGGCGCGTCATTTAGCATAAATGCAGGCGCATTAGACGTATACAACAACACAGGGGCCGCATTACTTCAGATATACACACATGCCGATGCCACGCCGCCGCCCACAACACCTTCGGGTGGCGGAGGAGGCGGAGGAGGCGAAACCACCACAATATATGTGAACCAAACATCAAACGAGAGCATCACGCCATACATTCCACCAAAAACATATGGATTCAATATTTCGATAAGTTCCACCCACGTGAGCATCATGCAGGGGATGGAAGAAATCATAATAGCTTCGCTTGCAAACACAGGGGATTTTGACTTGATAATTCATGTAAGAAATTCCAATACTAGTTTGTCCATGGACTATGAAGAAGAGGTATTTCTAAAGAAAGGGGCTGAAACAGATATTCCGCTAAAAATTCATGCGAACCTGTCATTGCCTCCTGAAGAAGAACTCATGACAATATATTTTAGCGCAAGCGGTATAGAAAAAAACAAAGCAGTGAAGACAACAGTTCTTGAAAATCCTAATTTATTTGCACTAAATGCAGTTCTTTTAGAAATAACGGCACTTAATGAAAAAATAGATGAGTATCGTACACTGGACTTGAATGTATCAGGTATACAAAATAAAATTGATTCAGCTATCGCACACATGGCCTTAGCAACAGACGCATTGCTTTTAGGGGATGTTGAGGCATTG
>JAFCBV010000168.1 GCA_017610545.1 Candidatus Nanohalarchaeota archaeon
TTTTGAAGCGTGTGGACATTACACTCCAAAATAGATTAACAACTGGCAGAAAAATTAATACTTAAAGACTACTTGTTATGGCACATTCTTTATTAGTTTCAGATGATGCAATTTACTCAACACGATCAACCACATTCACAGAATGATCCCCGATACGCTCTAAATTGTGCAGGATTTCTGTGAAGATAATGCCTGCAGCAGGGTTGCACTCTTTTTTCTTTAGTCGTGCAATGTGATTTTTCTCAAAATCCTTTTCGTTTTTGTCAATAATATGTTCTAGTTTCATGACTTTTTTGACATTTTTTACATCATACTGCTTAATGACATTGATTGCATTCGTGTAAATGGTTAATGTATTATCAAACATCTCAGAAAGCTCTTCTTGCGCATTCTTTGAGAAGATTACATGATCCCTTTCTTTTTTTTCTGCAGAATCAATTATGTTTATTGCGTGGTCTGCGACCCTTTCAATATCCGTAATATTATGTACCAATGCAGAAAGCCTGCGGGCATCTGACTTTGACAGCTCCTTTTGCGAAAGCCTGACGGAATAGACGCCTATGGCCTGAAGCAGGTTGTCGACAATTACCTCTTTTTTATGGATGTTTTTAACAGGACCTTTGTCGCCTGCGAGCAGAACTTTGCGCGAGTCCCGAAGCATTTCAAGAGACATTTTGGCCATCCTTTTGACTTCTTTTTCTACATTGTCAAGAGCAATTGAAGGCATATCAAGATAGCGTTTGTCAAGATATTTGACTCCGCCGTCAATTTCTTCATCCTTTCCGGGAATAAATTTATTGGCAGCATATAGGAATACAGGAATTAGCGGAAGGAATAGCAGTGTGTTGGTTATATTGAAAATTGTGTGTGCGTTGGCAATTTGGCGCGCCGCAACTGAAGATGTCGTTGAAACAAGGTCCCCGAAAATCGTTATGAATGGTAAAAATATCAGGACGCCCAGTGAATTGAAGAGCAGATGAATGAATGCCGCTCTTTTTGCGGACACATTGGTGCCGTAAGACGCAAGGAGTGCTGTGATGCATGTACCAATGTTTGCACCCATTATGAGTGGTATTGCAGAGCGCAGGTTGATTACGCCTTCCTGCGCCATTGCGATGACAATAGCTGTTGTTGCGCTTGAACTTTGTATGATTCCTGTAAACAAAGCACTTGCTATAATGCCCAGTGCAGGAGTTTTACCAAACTCAGCCAGAAGGTTGAGGAGATACTCGGACTCTCTTAGAGGGGCAAAGCCCTGCTTCATTGTTTCCATTCCGAGAAACAAAAGCCCGAAGCCAATCAATATCTGTCCAAGATATCCATTATGGCGCTTTCTTAGAAAATGGATGAAAACACCAAGTGCAATAATTGGGAGAGAGAATTTTCCAAGGGGAAACGACACCATTTGTGCGGTTACTGTGGTGCCTATTTCTGCACCGAATATTATTCCGATAGATTGCGCAAGTGTCATGATGCCTGAGTTGACAAGAGAGACAACAGTTACGGTTGTGATGCTTGAGCTTTGAACTATTCCTGTTACTGTAAAGCCGACAAAAACGCCTTTTATTGGTTTGTCTGTAAATCTTTTCAGGAGGTTTTTAATCCTGTTGCCCGCTGCTTTTTGCATGCTGTCGGACAGAATAGAAATGCCGTAGAGAAATAACCCAAGACCGCCGAGAAAGCCAAATAGTATTTCAAGGTAATCCATTACATCCCTCGTGACAGAGACTGCATGTGTTATATGGGTTACTGCTTTATGGCGCTCGCAGCTTTATTAATGGTGGCGCATATCCGCATACTTTCTAATTCCTTGCTTGTGTTTTAGGATCATAGAAAGATGGCTTGGATGCATGAATTGATCGCGAAGTTAGGTTATGCAATGACACCTACTACCACCAAAACATCACAAAAAATATAAACTTTCGTAGTACTAAACGTGGTATGAGAATTCGTAATCTGTTTGGTGGTGGCAAAGATGCTGAAAAACCAAAATACGGTATACCGTTAGATATAGCTCAGCGAGTTACAGCGAGCGCATTAGTTGTTGATAGGTACGAGGAAAGGACCCACACGTTTAAATCAGAAAATCAGGATGTTTATGTGGAATTATCAAATGACGCACGCCATGGAAACGAACTGATTGTTTTAGCACAGGTTGTATCAAAACCGTTAAAAGGAGCAGTAAGGCGAATATATATCG
>JAFCBV010000031.1 GCA_017610545.1 Candidatus Nanohalarchaeota archaeon
CATTCCTGACTTCTCATGCTCCTGCTTTATTGCAGCTATAAGTGCATGCGCAAGCTCTAAATTCGTTATAAGCGGCACACCGTAGGTGACTGTTGTCCTGCGCAATAAATACCCGTCGCGCCTTTCATCTTCACCCTCTTTCTCGTGGGGGATGTTAATCACAATGTCAATTTTCTTTTGCGCAATGTAATCAAGTATACACGGATTGCCTTTTTCGCTTATCTTTTTCATTGCAACAGAATCAACACCGTTGTTTTGCAAAAATTCACTTGTCCCGCTTGTCGCATATATTTCAAAGCCGAGGCGCGCGAGTATTTTTGCATCGCGGAGTATTTTGTGCTGGACAGCGTGGTTTGCAGAAATAAGTATCCTGCCAAACTCCACAGGCACCCCGAACTCGGCAGCGCGCATGGCATTTATCAGAGTCTCTGAAAAGTCGCTGCCAATGCATGCGACCTCCCCGGTTGAGGCCATCTCTATGCCAAGAACAGGGTCTGCGCCGGCTATGCGCATGAATGAGAACTGGGGGACTTTTATGCCGAAATATTTTGTTTTAGGTATTGTGCTTCCGACGAGCTTTTGCCCGAGAATGACATTTGTCGCAATTTCAATCAGGTTCACCCCGACGACCTTGCTTACAAACGGCATGCTTCGGGACGCGCGAAGGTTGCACTCAATTACAAATACCTTGTCATTTAAGACAAGATACTGTATATTGAAAGGCCCTTTTATGTCAAGGGCGATTGCAATTTTTTTTGTATATGCCTTTATTTTGTCAAGCGCTTCCTTTTTTACGGTCTGCGTCGGGATGACAATGGTTGCGTCTCCTGAATGCACGCCCGCGTTTTCAATATGTTCTGCAATTGCGCCGATAAGGACATTCTTCCCGTCAGAAACGCCGTCAACTTCGATTTCTCTTGCCATGGATATGAATTTTGAGACAACTACAGGGTATTTGCTTGAAATCTTTGTTGCCTGTTTGATGTATTTTTCAAGCTCATTGTTATTATGGACTATTGTCATGGCCGCGCCTGAAAGGACATAAGACGGCCTGATTATGACCGGATATTCACGTTTTTTTGCAAATTCCAGGGCACCGGATATGTCTTCAACAGCACACCACGGCGGCTGCTTTATGTCAAGTGTGTCAAGCAATGCAGAAAACTTTGACCTGTTTTCTGCGCCATCAATATTTTCCGGCTTTGTGCCAAGCAACCTTATCCCGTTTTCATGGAGATTAATTGCAATGTTGTTTGGCCTCTGGCCTCCGAATGAGACTATAACCCCAAGCGGGTTTTCTTTCTCCCATACATCCAGTACAGTCTCAAGGCTTACGTCTTCGAAATATAATTTGTCTGAGATGTCATAATCTGTTGACACAGTCTCGGGGTTGCAGTTGATGATTATTGCCTCGCGCCCGCTCTTTTTCACGCCCCAAACGCCATGCACTGAGCACCAGTCAAACTCTACAGAGGAGCCAATTGAATAAGGCCCGCTTCCAAGAACAATCACTTTGTCTTTTTTGGTCTTTTTTGAATAATCAATATCGCTTTCCTCTGCATTGTATGTCATGAAAAGGTAGTTTGTCTTTGCAGGCCACTCTGCTGCAAGTGTGTCTATCTGCTTCACATAAGGTGTTATGTTTTTTTCTATTCTCTCCTGCCTTATTTCGATTTCTGTTTTTCCGGTGAGTTTTGCAATTCCTGCATCTGAAAATCCTGCTTTCTTTGCTTCATGAAGTATGTCTGTGTAGTTTTCTTTTAGTTCGTTTTCTATATCAACAATGTTTTTTACTTTGTGCAGGAACCACATGTCTATTTTTGTGAGCTCATGTATTCTTTCAAGGCTCATGCCGCATTTCATTGCCGCGGCAACGTAGAACAGCCTTTCATCAGTTGGCTCTGAAAGATTTTTTTCTATTTTTTCTATATCCCGGCAGGAATCCTGCTTGTTTCCGACAACACCCTGCTTTAGGGGGTTGCACATGCGCACAGCTTTTTGCAGTGCCTCCTCAAAGTTCCGGCCTATTGCCATAACTTCCCCGACAGACTTCATCTGGGTGCCTATGCGCCGGTCTACTCCCCGGAACTTTTTGAAGTCCCACCTTGGGATTTTTACAACAACATAATCAAGTGCAGGCTCAAAGCAGGCGTATGTTGCGAGTGTGACTGCATTTTTTATCTTGTCAAGTGTCTCTCCAATGCAAAGCTTTGTTGCAACGCTTGCGATTGGGTAGCCTGTTGCCTTGGATGCGAGAGCGCTCGAGCGCGAGAGGCGCGGGTTCACCTCAATAATCTTGTATTCAAATGTCTTTGGGTTAAGTGCGAACTGTATGTTGCACTCCCCGACAATGTTGAGGTGGCGTATTGCGGCAAGCGCGATGTTTCGCAGGGCATGATAATCTTTGTTGTCAAGTGTCTGCGAGGGCGCAACAACTATTGACTCGCCTGTGTGTATTCCGAGAGGATCCATATTCTCCATATTGCATATTGTTATGCAGTTGTCCAGTTTATCGCGCATGACTTCGTATTCTATTTCTTTCCATCCGCCAACATATTCCTCGACAAGTATCTGCCCAATTACACTGCCGCTGATGCCTACACTTGCGATTTCACGAAGCTCGTCCTCATTTCTTGCAACACCGCTGCCTTGCCCGCCAAGTGTAAAGCCTGAGCGAATCATTACAGGGTATCCTATTTCTTCGGCAATGCCGAGTGCGTCTTCAACAGAATGAACTGCCATACTTTTGCATACACTGAGGCCTGCGTCCTCCATTGCCTGGCGAAATAATCGTCGGTCCTCTGAAATTTTTATGCTTTCAATTGATGTTCCAAGAACTTTTATGTTGTATCTTGAAAGAATTCCCCTGTCATAGAGTGCGACCCCGCAGTTAAGTGCGGTCTGCCCTCCGACACTGAGAAGTATGCTGTCAGGGCGCTCTTTTTTTATTACGCGCTCAACAGATTCCGGCTTTACAGGAAGAAGGTATATTTTAGACGCCATTGCAGGATCTGTCTGTATTGTTGCAATATTCGGGTTGACAAGAACAGTTTGGATTCCTGCTTCAGCAAGTGCTTTCAGTGCCTGGCTTCCTGAAAAGTCGAACTCGCCTGCTTCACCTATCTTGATTGCGCCGCTTCCAAGGACAAGGACTTTCCTTATTTTTTCTCTTTCTTTCTTTTTGCCGAGTATGTCCTGCATAAATATCACTACTTTATTGCCCTCAAAAATTCGTCAAACAAGTACTTTGTGTCCTCAGGGCCGGGCATGGCCTCAGGGTGAAACTGGACTGAGAAGAATGGCAGGCTCTTGTGTTTTATGCCTTCGTTTGTCCCGTCATTTGCATTTACAAACCACTCGGCAACATCTTTTGGAAGTGTTTTTTTGTTAACAGCATACCCGTGGTTCTGGGTAGTTATGTATGTTCTTCCTGAAAACACATCTTTGCAAGGCTGGTTCTGGCTTCGGTGGCCGTACTTGAGCTTGTAAGTGTCTGCCCCGAGTGCAAGTGAAAGAATCTGGTTGCCAAGGCATATACCAAAAACAGGCAGTTTTGTTGCAGCAAGCTTTTTCACGTTTGAGATTGTTTTTTTCAGAACCTTTGGGTCTCCCGGGCCGTTTGAGATAAGTATGCCGTCAGGCTCTTCTTCAAGTATTTTTTCAAAAGGATAATCATAGGGTACGACAGACAGCCGGGTGTGTCTCTCAAGAAGGCTGCGCAATATTCCTGCTTTTACTCCGCAGTCAATTATGACAATGTTTTTGTTACCGCGCCCGATGTGCTTCACTTCCTTTGTAGAGACATCTGTGACAAGATCTTCATCATTCGGGTTGGTTGCAGTTTTCAGCTCGGAGGCAAGCTCGTTCATATCCGGGTTTTCAGGGCATATTACGCCCATCATACTCCCGCGCTCGCGAAGCAGTTTTACCAGCATTCTTGTGTCTATGCCTTCAATGCCGCATTTCTCTTCTTCAGTGAACCAGGTGTTTAGGGACTTTGCGCACGCCCCGTGGCTTGGATGCCTGCATAGCTCGGATACAATATAGGATACGACTTTTATTCCCTTGGACTCAAAGTTCATAGGAATGCCGTTTTCATCCAGAGTGTAGTTTGGAACGCCGTAATTGCCAATAAGAGGGTAAGAAGAAACAAGAATCTGTCCGGTGTATGACGGGTCTGTCAGGGCCTCGACATAGCCGACCATGCCTGTGTTGAACACGACCTCTCCAAAAATTTTCTTTGGGACTCCGAAAATTTTCCCTTTGAAGGAGGTGCCATCCTCAAGAAGTAAAACCGCCTCTTGCGTGTGTTTTTTAGTATCTGAGTTAAGCAAATAAACCCACGTCTTATTTACATGTTGAAAGTATTTAAATCATTGTTGTATTAACTTTTTGTTTGGGAGCTTATGCAACTCATATTTCGAGAGTAACAATGCGTTATCAAAAGCCTCTTTGTGGATTTGGGTTAAATTATGATCCTTTTCAGAATAAATTGAGGAAGTGCCACTAATAAAAAACCCATCTCTAGCTCCATCAAATTCAACAGATATAAGGCCGTCAATATTTCCACGATAGTGTATTTTTACTTCATCATATATGTGAGTCCAACCAGTCGGCACTATATCAGAATCTTTTGCCATTTCAGAAATTTCAATAATCGGATCTTTTCCCTCTATTTTTGGAATTATTACATTAACAGAAAAATCTTGCAGAACAGCATGGTATTGTTCAGTTAGTTCCGAAGTATAGATATCTCCTTTTTTTCTATTTGTGAAACAATAGATTCTATTGCACTTCTTCTTCTGCTACGATTAAGCATATTAAACCATATGGCGCTTTCATTTATATATCTTTTCGCTTTTTACTACTAAAACGTAGATTTGAATACATGCGCAACAAAAAGGCTGTCGTACTTTGATAATAGGTAATAAGAAAAAGTCATACAGCTTGCCGGATACTGAAACTCAGGGGGTCAACCACAAAACCGCCCGGTAGGACAAGCATGTTTTCTGCACCGGAAACTACTGTTTTTTTGGATTCTTTTCTTTGAGTGGCATACATGGGTTCTTCATTGAAGTTTGGATGCTTCATTGCATTGATTTCAAGGGTTTTAGCGCGCACCACTTCTGTATCCAACTCACCAATCATATCTTCCATGACCGCAACCTGTCTCTGGAAACGCGCAATCGCTTCCTGCGTGATGTTTTCGAGGTACGGTATCGGTCCTTTTGCACCTTTTATCTTCATATTCTCGTCTGCGCCGTTTTTCCAGACAGACAAGAGCGCCTGCCCTGCATAGTGGCCTTGCGACTCTTTGCCGCATAGAATGAATGCATGTATTTTCGGGTTTGAGATTATATTGACTATTATTCTTTCAATTCCGAGGTTTTCGGTCTTAAGGCTTCCGACAATCGCGGCTTCCGGGATGCTAAAGCCCTCAGGGTTTGAGGTCAATGTTACGATTGCGACCTTGCTTTCTTTTTTAAGAACTTTGTAGTCGCCGGGCATAGGGGGCCAGTTTTGCATAGAGTGTATTGGGAAGAAATGTTTTTAAGATCTACAACCGTTGTAACTCCGCCCTTGAGGACGGAGTTTCCGGTTGGAGAGTTTTGAGCTATGCTCGAAAGCTTCGAACGAAGCGAATGCGAAGTAAGATGACTTACCGCCGAACCAATTAAACCCCTTTTAAGGCAGGGTTGAACCAATGCGGTATGATGTGGTGCTTGTCAGCATTTGAGTATTTCTATTTGCAGTTCATTCAAATTTTGGTTCTTAACTCACAAACCTTGCACATCTTTCTTGAAGACGGCTCGCCGCATTTTTCGCACTTGCCTATTTTGCCGGTTCCTATCTGACTTTGGATGGCGGGCTGCAAACGGTCATACGTGCGCACTATACTGAATTTGGTTCCGGGGTATTTTGCTTCCAGGTCATTTATCACATCGCGCACTGACCACCGGAAAGACTCGGATGCATAGGGGCATTCGCCAAAGTCTGCGTCAATCTTTTTCAGGAGAACATAAAGAGCGCACTCTTTTTCAGGAATGTTTCGAAGGGGCTTTATGCGCGGGATAAAAGCATCTGTTTTGGCAATAAATGCTTTTGCACCAAGGCGCGCACCGCGCAGTATATCCCCCCGGATATAGTTTGCCATTATTGCCTGTGCCTCATCATCAAGGTTGTGGCCAATTGCAACCTTGGTTGCCTTGATTTTGCGCGCAGTCTTGTTTATCAGGTGGCGCCTGAAAACACCGCAGAAAGTGCATGCCCGAAGGCCCTTGCACGAGTTATTTGCAACTATTTCATCAAGTGTCTTGCCGAACTCTTTTTTGAATGATGCTATGTGAAGCTTTATGCCGCTGTTTTTGCATGCCTGCTTTGCCTTTGCTACGCCCTCGCTCCTGTAGCCTTTTATTCCTTCATCAATGAGGATTGCAGAAATCTTAAGGTCTGCGCGCTTCTTTGAAAGAGTTTCAAGGGTGCGAAGAATAAGCAGAGAGTCCTTACCGCCTGAAATTGCGGCAGCTATGTGGTCATGGCGCTCTATAAGGCGGTTTTGCGCAATAGTCCTTGCAATCTCGCGCTCAGTTGCCCTGAAAAAATGGCTTCTACAAAGGTGCCTTCCTTCATAGCGCCTGTATGTGACGGCTTCTTTTGCGCAAAGAGAGCATTTCATAAAGACCATTCGCTATATGCTTATTTAAGCATATTCTGCGAAGGTAAATTCATATGCCAAACCCAAAATTCAGAAAACGCCAGACACGCAACAAGCCTGCGTGGCAGACGGGAATCGCAAAAGAGCGCATAAGAATTCTTTTTACTGAGGCAGAGGCACGCTTTGATGAGCGCCCTGACCTTTCCAACAGGTATGTCGAGATTGCCAGAAAAATAGGCATGAAATACAATGTTTCTATACCGTTATTATTCAGGCGCAGGTTCTGTAAAAAGTGCAAAAAATACCTGCGCGCAGGGAAAAACTCAAAAGTGCGCCTGAATCCCAAAGAGCAGTGCGTAAACGTCTTCTGCATTGAGTGCGGGACTGTTATGAGGAGTTCTTTATGTCTGCCAGTGTTGTTGTTCCTCAAAGTGGTTTGTATGGCGTTGTTGCGCCACAAGAACCCATAAAGCCCGACGCTCTGATGGATTTTCAATATGCGTCAGGCACGATTCAAGGAGAAGTTACGCAGGAACGAAAAGATGCTATTTCTGAATCATATGACTACCTGAAAAATCTTGGATTTTCGGATTATCTTTATGGCGAAATTGAGGGGCTTGTTTACTTAGATCGTGGTTTGGAAGAGAACGTTCTTGGAAGAACAGAATGCGGATTACTTGAAAACGAACTATATTGCAATGTTTTACTTAGGCCTGAAATATATGACGAATCCTTTGTGAATATGGATGCTAATTCGCAGGACTACATGGCTGCAAAATACAAGCAGGTACATACACTTGCGCATGAGTTGCACCACAAGGACTTTTTGGAAAGCCAGAAGGGCATCGATGTAGTAAACGTTCTTGAGAAACAGGGTTATTCGCAAAGCGAAATAGCAGGCGTAATTGAGATGGTCACAGAAAGTGAGCTCATAAAGATGTATGCTGAGACAGGTGCCGAGGACATGGCATGGATGGCTCGCAGGAGTACACCATATCGAAAGCAACTTGAGCGCGCATATGTGATTGAAGATGGGTTCGAGGGCGGAATGGATGGATTCTTGCAGGCTCTTGCAGGCAATGATGTGGACAAAGGTACGCTTGATACGTACATGGCGGGTATCGGGGCCGGCCTGAAGCATCATGAAGGCGCGTTATGCGGAATAGGCTCGTGCGCGAATTACAGGCTATAAGTTGCGGTTTTTTCTATATTTTCTTCTAAGTAAGCATTTATCCATGCAATGCGTATTGGCTTATATGCAGCGCGCAGTCAACATATCAAATCTGGGTGAAAACGGCGCAGTAATGGCAGAGCCAATATTGGAGGGCAACATTGCTTACGCGGGTGCGTGCGAGAAATATTTCTATGCTATTGACATACGCGACGGGCATCTGGTTTGGGAATACAAGACCGAAGGGATCATGATTGGCCCGGCGGTAATGCACAATAATGTGATTTATTTTGGATGCTTTGACAACTGCCTTTATGCTCTTTCAAAAGAGGGATCGCTTTTATGGAAACTTCGGACCGGAGGCATAATTGCAGGGGCGACAGCCGCCTTTGAGGGCATTATTTATTTTGGCTCATGCGACACCTATTTTTATGCAGTGTCTGCAGGCACGCACGAGGTTCTCTGGAAATTCAAGACAGGGGATGAAATAGTATCAGACATATTGATTGATGAGAGACGAATATATTTTGGCTCTCAGGACGGGTATCTTTATTGCCTTGAACTCAACGGATGCCTTGTATGGAAGTTTCGCACAAACGGGCCGATAATACTTGGCGCACCAGCTGCTTCAAAAGACATGGTGTTCTTTGGCTCATGCGATCAGAACATTTATGCTTTGACAAAAGACGGCGAATTTAAATGGGGCTTTAGAACAGGGGATATGGTTTACAATGCCCCTCTTGTTTTGGATGACGCGGTTTGTGTTGGCTCGAGAGACCGTTATTTTTACTGCCTTGACCAGAAGACAGGCGGCCTGAAGTGGAAGTTCCGGGCGAACGATGAGGTGGACTTTACACCTCGCACCTATAATGATCTGATTCTCGTAAGTTCGGACAAAGTGTATGCGCTCACTAAAAAGGGAGCTGTTGTGTGGTCATATCCCTTGCCGCCATATCTTGTGCCCTGCGGAATACGGGTTGCTGATGGTGTGGTTGTTTTTGGTTCTTCAGACGGGTACATCAGAGGCCTTAATGCAGATAACGGCCAACTTATCTGGAAATTCAAGACAAAAAGCAGTGCAACACCTCGCATGAGAAATGTGATTGCAGCCCCAAAGTGGGATCCGAATCTCTATGATAAGTTTGAGCCAATTGAAAAGGAAAACGCGTTAAAGCGCGCTTCGGATTTCAATCCCTATACTTTTGACACTTTAAGCGAAGATTTCTTTAGGCAGGACACGAACAAATATCTTCTCGGTGAGGCAGAGACGAACATGTACCGCGAGGCGAATGAGCCGGGACAATACGGGGCGCAAAAAAAGAGGGACAAAAAGCGCGATGAAGAGCTTGTAAAAATTACAAGGACTTTTTTTGGTAACTGATTTCTTGAAAATTATCTATATATACTGCCTAAACACCAAATAGTTTTTGGGAGATAATGCATTCAAGAAAGAATAAGTTAGGTTTAGCTATAGAAACAGTTGTCTTTGCAGGCACATGCCTTGGCAATTTGCTTGTCGGAGCAGGGACACTTCTCCTGATTGGCAATAAGATTGTTGGAGCCCCACTTCTTGTAATGGGCATCGTGGCGCTTGTGCCGACATATTATAGCATTCGCACTGCAAGTAATTCTGAGGGCGCGCTGATTGCAAATCCTGTGCCTATGTTTCTTGCTGTAGTGCATGAGCGAAGCAGAACAAGTGTGTAGAAATTACGCTTTCTTTTCTTCGGTCTTTCCGAGAATTTCGTCAAGCTTCTGCTTTCCTGATTTGACGACGACAGTATTTATCTGCGCAAGGTGTGTTCCGATGTCAGTTCCGCGCACAATCTTTCGGCGTCTTAGCCCTTTTCCGCTTTCCTGAAAGCCTGTGCTTCTTGTTAAAAGAAGCCTTTTAGTATTAGAGCCACTAACACCCGGTTTTATGGGGAATCCGGATTTGTCAGAGCCGCCTGTAATTTTGAGGTGATAGCCCGGCAGGTCTATAATTCCTGCGTCAAATTCAGCACCAAGCTTGAGCCCGATGAGACCCGACATTTTTTCCTCGGCAACCTCTTTCTGGTATGCTTTTTTGGCTTTTGGATCACTTATAACGAATTTTGTACCCATGATATCACTCTTTTTCTTCAAAGAAGAACATCCACTATTTAACGGCTATATTTATAAAGGTTGCATCTGATTTTGGCTTTTTTTGGGCC
>JAFCBV010000169.1 GCA_017610545.1 Candidatus Nanohalarchaeota archaeon
TGCGCCATCAATCGCAAAAAAAGTGGCAGGAAATGCACTGCTTTTTTTGAATATAGCAATATCGTTTGCCGTTTTTTACACCCTCTTTTTAAATCCGGCCTACAACAGCAGCCAGGTCGATTCCATGTTAAAAGAAATGACCGGGATGAGCGTCTCAGACATTGACAACATCACACAGGCCGCCGCCGAACAGCAAAGGCAGGCAAGCTATGCATGGATCGAAAATATAGAAACATCGGTACAAATTGCAGTAGCTCAAAACCTCGATGGTATGACCTGGGACCAACAAACCGCATGCCAGAATGCAATTGACACGCGCATGCAGGAAATCGACAGTGCCGCAAAACGCGAAATAGATCGCAGAATGAGTGAACAAATTCTTGAAAGCCCTGTAGACACAGAATATATCGAAACCATGCTGTCTCTTATTCTAAAATGGTATCCCCTTCTTATGGCACTTACAATCTTCGCCATACTTGAATTCTTCAGGGTATTTCTAATTGCACCGCTCACATGGATTTATGCATCGGTTCTGGAACAGATTTTAAAGGATCTGGACGACAAAAACAATAGAGAAGATCATAAAGTACCTATTTAAAAATTGTGGGGACAATTATCTGGTGTTCTAACACGCATCATGCAATTGATTGTCTTTTTGACAGTTTAGAATGTACGGGACTGTAGCTCAGCTCGGGAGAGCACTGGACTGAAGATCCAGGTGTCGCGTGTTCAAATCACGCCAGTCCCATCTACAACGAGCGAAACCGAAACCGACTAGCTCTTTCGGTTTCGGAGGAGTGCCACGTTGTCCAACATAGCATCGCGATGCATTGTTGGTTAATGAGGCACTTGCCGTTGGAGAACTTGAAAAGCCGAACCCAAAGCATAGTAGATTTTCATGATTTTTGATGAGTGAATCCGAAAGCGATATGCTCGCTATGCTTTCGAGACGAACCATCAAAAAGCTTGAAAAGCCTAACCACGAACCTCGTGGGATTTTCATGATTTGCTTCACAGCGCATTACAAGAAGACCTATGACAAGTACCTGTGTTAAGCAAGAACCAACTACTGAGTTGGTCCACAAAACATCTAACCACCGCGCCGCCCATATGCTGCATATCGGGGCGCACTGAGTGGATTGGAGGAAAAATATGAAAAAAAAGAAAGTAGAGTCAAAAGAGATACAAAAACCAGAAAAACCATACGCAGGCAATATTCTGGCAACTGCGGATTTTCTTGAAAACAAGGCTGTAATCTGGAATGAAACCGAAGCAAACCGTGTTTTTAGTGAGAAATTCTTTGGCAAGTGGATAACTGAAGAAAAAACAAAATACCTTCAACTTAGCTTAGAGGACACAATGATGCTTCTTGAGCGCGGCTTCATAGACCTTAAAGTCAAAAAGAAGAGCATCTCTGTTGGTGATTTCTATAAGCTTTGTACAGAAGTTGACAGTGAGTTCCCGCAGAAGTACACAGTATACCATGATTTAAGGAACAGAGGCTTTATAGTCAAATCCGGCTTCAAGTTCGGAACGCACTTTCGCGTCTATGACCGCGGCGTCAATCCCTATAAAGAGGGTTCAAAGGAGACAAAAGAACACACAAAATACAATGTGCACGCAGTCCCTGAGAACCACACCATGAGCTATCAGGAATGGTCAAGGTATGTGCGCCTGTCGCAGAACATACGAGCAAAGGCGCTTCTGGCAGTCGTTGATGAGGAAGGAGACGCAACATATTACATTGTAAGGCGCGTGCGCCCGTGAAGAATCCATTAAACTATTCGTGAATCTCACCAACAAAGTTCTTCTGCATTAGTTCCCTAACTGTTTTTGCGTCCTTGCTAAAGTTTCCGAGAATCCACATAAGCTTAACAAGCGCGGTCTCGCTTGTCATATCTTTACAGGAGATTGCGCCGGCTTTCAGTGCCTTTTGGCCAACCTCGTAAATAGTAAGATCTGCCTCGCCGAACGGGTTCTGGGTTGTTATAAAAACAGGAACGTTTTCCTTTGAAAGCATTTCTATTTTATCGATAAGTGAGTTTTCAATATAACCCAACTTTGACAGTTAAAGAGAAAATAGTTCTTAGTCAAGTATGAATTTATGACAACACAAACCAAACTAAGAACTTATGATATTTGTCCTACAGACAATATAAGTTT
>JAFCBV010000170.1 GCA_017610545.1 Candidatus Nanohalarchaeota archaeon
GACGCGGAATGCCCTGGAAAAAAGTCGCCGCACTGGATATTGCACTATCTGTGATGTGATTGAGCATACCCTGCAACTCAAAAGTGTATTTTTCAAGGCCGAAAACTGAAATCTGTGATTCCATGAAGTCAATTAAGATATTTACATCCCCCAGTAACAGGCGCATGTCATAAATAAGAGGGGATATGTCTCCTGCTGCAAATTTGAGAAGATAGAATGACGGGATTATTATAGTTAGAAGAGATATTGCAAGGGCAATATTGTATGAATGTGTCATTTTTCGAAGGCTGGTCACGAGGGGGTACAAGGCATATGAGGTTACTGCTGCAAGAAGAAGCGCAATAGCAAATGGGTATATGAAAATTAGTCCAAGAATGATTATTCCTGCAAGGATAACATTGTGCGCGCGAATAAAAGCCATGAAAACAATGGGCTTCAAGGAGTATATATATCTATATTATTATAGGGGTTGTATGGATAAATGGCAGTGGGTTGCTTTTCTTTTGATTAGTATTGCTACAATCATCGTTATCGTATACAGGGTAGACCAGTGGCACTCTGAAGAGAACCTTGAGTGAGTTAATTTTCTTTAGAAATAATCCCGCGCGCTGTAATGACTCCTGTTGCTGCGGCGTTCACAATATCCCGTGAAAGCCCTGCGCCGTCCCCTGCAGCAAAGACGTTTTCAATGCTTGTTTCCATACCTTCTTTCACACTTGCGCGCATTGCATAGAATTTTATTTCAGGGGCATAAAGCAAGGTACCGTCTTCTGCAACTCCGGGAATGACTTTGTCGAGTTTCTCAAGGCCTTGTATGATGTTCATTACAACGCGATGGGGCAGGGCCATTGAAATGTCTCCCGGAGTGACAGTTTTTAATGTGGGGGTAACATAACTTTTGCTGATGCGTTCCCATGTTGAGCGCTTTCCGCGCCGAAGATCGCGAAGGCGTTGTATTATGGGATTTCCGCCGCCGATTTTTGTTGCCATCATGGCGATTGACTTGCCGTATTCTGTTGTGTTTTCAACAGGCTCTGTTAGTCGGACTGTGGAAAGAAACGCGAAGTTTGTGTTGATGGACTTTTCTTTGAACATGGAGTGCCCGTTGACACCGACATATGCGCCATAGTCCTCGCGCGTGATAAAGCCTGAGGGGCATGTACAGAACGTCCTTATCTGGTCGTCATACTTGTCTGTGTGAATTATGAATTTCGGGTCCCAGTTTGTCTTTGTGACCTGCTCCATTATACTGTTTTGCACTTCAACGCGCACTCCGACATCAATTGGCGCGTGTACAGCACTTATGCCTAGTGTCTTGGCCTGTTTTTGGAACCAGTGAGCTCCGCTTCGCCCGACTGCGAGGACGACATATTTGCATGACAAAACATTTTCCTTATCGCCTGACTTGATTGTTATTTTTTTTTCTTTACATTGGTTCTCTATTGACAAAACCTTTGTACTAAGAAGAAATTTTGTACCCTTTTTTTCAATTCCTGTTTTCATCCTATGGATGATTTCTGGCAGGCGGTCAGAGCCGATATGGCGCTGTTTAACCGGGACATACCGTATTCCTGCCTTGGCTGCGCGGACAAGAAGCTCGTCAGTGCCATCCTTGCCTGACATTTCACTCGGCCCGCCATTATCAAGAAACACTTTATCAACATAGTCTATGAGTTCTTCTGCTTCTTCTTTTTGAACAAATTCCGTGAGGTCCCCACCGATTTTGTAGTTGAGGTTTAGTTTGCCGTCAGAAAGCCCGCCAGCACCACCGACACCACTCATTATATTACAGGGCGCACATTTTTTGCATGTCAGGCTTGGGTTTGTCTTGTGGTTCATAGGGCATGCCCGATTTATTGCCTCGCGTCCTTCGTCTATGACGAGAGTTTTCAAATCTGGCGCTATGCGTGAAAGCTCAAGAGAACAAAACAACCCTGCAGGGCCTGCACCAATAATTATTACATCGTAATCGGGCATATATACCAACGTAGTATTGGCTGGAAGATTATTAAGTGTATGGACGTTTGGAGTACTTGTATGAATTTAAATAGTTAATTACTTATAGAGAGTACTATGGTTTCAATTAAGCTTGATAAAATTATAAGAGAATTTGATAATCGGGCCATGCAAGGACATTATAAAACAGAGTTGGTCTTAGG
>JAFCBV010000171.1 GCA_017610545.1 Candidatus Nanohalarchaeota archaeon
TAGGTGAATATTTGATGAAAAATATTCTTGTTGTTGCTAACGAACCTGTAGAAAAGTTATTTAATGTGCTCAATAAAAATCCTCCATTAAAAGATAATTATCGCTTTGATTTTTACAACTTTGATCAGTATGTTAATGATTGGAGGCATAACAAAGTAAACGAGGTACTTGGAGAAAAAGTTTTTGATGCGCTTTTGTTTGATGAAGCCAATTTATTAACAAATTGCCTTAGTTTGCCTTATATCAAAGAACGCATGCAAAGCTATGGCATGAAGTGCGGTTATATTGTATGGGATAAGGGTGTTTACGGGAACCAGTTCGAAGGACATAATACGCTGCATTTATACACTGAGACCAGTACGGAAATAAACAAAGAGTTAGATAGTTGGTTCGAAGACACCCCCCCGGAAACCATGATGCTTTGTGGGCCTGACTGTGAGGCTGTAGGTACTTAATATGATGTATAGAACACACTTTTCAAACGAGATAAAGCCGGAAGACAAGGTGCAGGTAGCTGGCTGGGTGCATGACATCAGGGACATAGGAAAACTAATATTCATTACACTGCGCGACCGCGAGGGGAGCGTGCAGATCACAGGCAAAACCGGCGTGACAAAGCCGGAAGTATTTGAATTCTTAAAAAAAGTCGGCAAGGAAGACGTCATCTCAGTCACGGGTAAGGCAGAGCCAAGCAAACAGGCGCCCGGAGGCTTTGAGATAAAGCCGGATAATGCAGAGTTTGTTGCAAAATCAGACAAGCCTTTGCCCCTTGACGTCAGCGGAAAGATACACTCAAACATAGACACGCGCCTTGACAACCGATTTCTTGACTTGCGCCATCGCGAGGTTGTCTCTATTTTCAAAATACAGGCAAAAATCCAGGAAGCATTCGGCAACTCGCTTCGCGGGCAGAAGTTTCTTGAAATTCAACCGCCATGCATAATTTCATCGTCCTCTGAAGGGGGCGCAGAACTTTTTGCACTACCTTACTTCAATGAGGAGGCGTTCCTTGCGCAGAGCCCACAGCTCTACAAGCAGATGGCTGTTGTAGGCGGGTTTGACCGCGTATGGATGATTGTCCCTGTCTGGAGGGCTGAAATGTCTCATACTGTCAAGCATCTCACAGAATGCAGGCAGATGGATATTGAAATGGGATTCACAGACGACAGCGGAGCAATGGATGTTCTTGATAAAGTTGTTGAAAAGGTGTTTTCAGAGGTCAAAGAGCATTGCTCCAGAGACCTTGAGACTATTGGAAGGAAGGGCTTTGAAGTACCGAAACTTCCGCTTCGAAGGATATCATATACAGAAGTTCTCGAAGTGCTTGCAAAAGAAGGTATTACTATTAAATGGGGCGAAGACTTATCGAGCCCTGCTGAAAAGAAAATATGTGAGATTGTCGGTTGGGAGACACCGTTCTTAATCACTGGCTGGCCGACAGATATAAGGGCATTTTACAGTATGCCTGATGAAGAAAACCCAAAGAAGTGCAAGGCATTTGACCTCATGTATCGCGGGCTTGAGCTTTGCTCGGGTGCACAGCGAATCCATTTACCTAAGTTGCTTGAAGAACGCATTAAGGCAAAGGGCATGAACCCTGAGAACTTCACTGACTATATCAATACTTTTAGGTTTGGCGCACCTCCTCACGCGGGATGGTCAATCGGGCTTGAAAGAATTACAATGGCAATAACCGGTGTTGAGAACATCCGTGAGGCAACTCTTTTCCCGAGGGACCCGGACAGGCTAAGGCCATAAGCATATTTTGTTTCTGAAGCGTTTTGTTCTATTCATAACAGAGTCATACAGAATTTTTTTGTATGATTCGTTGTTATTTATAAATAATTATTATTTGAACTTAACTGATATGAAAAAATACGATGTAATTATAATTGGTTCTGGTTTGGGCGGGTTGAGTGCCGGAGCAATTTTAGCCAAAGATGGCAAAAAAGTTTTAGTGTTAGAAAAACATTGTCAAACAGGCGGATTTGCAACAAGCTTTCAAAGAAAGGGATTCAAATTTGATGTTGCGCTTCATCAAACAGGCGGAATAAACAAAACGTTCTACAAAGACATACTCAAAAATTGCGGAATTTATGACAGATTAGGCTTCATAAAACACAAATATCTTTATGAGGTGATTCATGCTGATTAC
>JAFCBV010000172.1 GCA_017610545.1 Candidatus Nanohalarchaeota archaeon
TACTGCAGGCAATGCATTTGTTTCTTTGACTTTTCTGGCTGCCGCTGCAAAATCGCCCTTAGCTATAAGTGATAAGAACTCCGGTATTTTCACTTGAACCGGACAACCGCTTATGCAACCAGGTTTTTTGCAGTTAATACATCGTTTGGCTTCCTTAATAGCTGCCTCAGGAGAATAGCCATAAGGGACTTCATCGAAATTTCTGGCTCTTAATTCGGGCAACTGCTCCGGCATAGGTTGGCGGAAAGTCTTTTCCTTCTTTTTTTTCATAGAATTCTCTTTCATTTACATTAATTAGTGCCTGAACGGAAACTCAAAAAAACCGAACGTAAAGCTTAGTGGCTGGGCAACGATAACCGAAAAACTATGATAAAGGCAAAAACTACCGGTCAAATACTGCCTTTTAAAAAGCGGCACGGCTTTGCCCAGTCCATCTCCAACGCCTGGTTCGCTGATTTTCTAATTTTCGCAACAAATCGACAATATATTGCCCTTAGTTTCGTATTTTGCAGACATACTAAGTTGATCAAATACTTTTTTGTGGTCCACCACAGTTCTTGAAACTAATTTGCCGCTATCCGCTAAAGCCTCAAGGTATTTGTCTGCAAAGCGGTTGTTTTTTACCAACGTCGTGAAAAACATCTTGCCGTTTTTCAATATGATTTTTTCTAATTGTTTCAGGAGGATGCTTGTGTCGTCAAGGCAGTGAAGTAGGTTTTCAGAAAGAATTGTTTTGAATGCTTTTGCACGAAATGGGAGCTGAAGAGCGTCTGCATGAAGAAAAACCAAGTTGTCTGGAACATTGCCATTCCGTTTTATTAACCTTGATTTGGCCATTCTGAGCATTTTCAGCGACTGATCGACCAGAACCACTGGCCGCTCGGAATATTGGCTATATGTTTCTGCAATAAATGCAAGAGAACCACAGCCAAGATCCAAAACTTTGCCATCAGTGGAAGATAGAAGTGCATCATTGGCTATCTGAGAAAATATTTTGACTGAATAACCCCAAATAAGACGATTATAAATTGGATTACACGCTACCCAGTCATATATAAACCCAAATTGAGTGTCATACTCATTGCCAGATTCATTGTCTGGGAGAACAGAGTATATATTGGGCTCAACTAACCTGAGGATAGAGTTTTCCAAGAACAAGGCCGACAAATTATTTTCATTAAACGTTGCCATATCATTCTATTTCTTATTTATTCCAGCGAACAGCTAATGGCTAACAGCTTTTTAAGAGCATTCGCACTTTGTCTGTTGATAGGTCTGATAGGCCATTGCTTCATCTTCCAGGTACACAGACTTTCTTTCAAATATTTCTTTCCAGTTAACCTCGTGTCCATCAAATTCAGGACCGTCCACACAGGCAAATTTTGTTTTTCCTCCAACTGATACGCGGCAACATCCGCACATGCCTGTGCCATCCACCATAATAGGATTAAGGGCAACCAGTGTCTTGATATTGTATTGTTTAGTTATATCAGAACAGTTCATCATCATAAATGTGCAGCCGATAAAATAGCTTCGATCAATCTTTTCACCAGAGTTAATTAGTTCGTCAAAAACCTCTTGCACTCTACCCTTTGTTCCTTTGGAAGCATCTGCCGTACTCACAAAAAACTGATCTGATACTTCTTTCAGAGATTCTTCCATATATAATAGATATGCACTACGGGCCTCAATGATAGAGATAACTTTATTTCCAGCCTCTTTCATGGCCCGGGCAATAGGGTAAATAGCTCCAATGCCGTAACAGCCACCTCCACAAACAACTGTGCCGTAATTGTTTATACTGGTCGGCTTGCCGAGCGGTCCTGCTACACTATAAATTGTACCGCCGCTCTTTATTCTGGCCATCTTGGCGGTAGATATGCCTACTTCAAGGAAGAAAATAGTAATTGTTCCTTTTTCGATATTCCAGTCCGATATGTTAAAAGGAACTCTTTCCCCTGTTTCATCCGGCATAATAATCACGAACTGACCAGGTTTTGCCTTTTCCGCAATACCTGGAACTTCTATCTCTATAAGGTGAACATTTGGTACGATCTCATCTCTACGGACAACCTTGTACATTTTATCCTCCAGCAATTCTATCATACAGAATCTTAAGGTCACTCACCTTTTCAGTTAAATCTAC
>JAFCBV010000173.1 GCA_017610545.1 Candidatus Nanohalarchaeota archaeon
TGTCTGAGTCGCCCTTTTTCTCCCAGTTGTAGTGCATCTCCTGTACCTTGTTTCTTGGAATATTAAAAACATCAAGAAAAAGATCCTTCAATTTATAATATAGCTTTTCCGGATGCTTCCCGGAATAGTTCATTATTATGTCTCGCGTTCCTTCATCGAAAATATTGTCGTATAAAACCAGTTTTGTCCTTGCCAAAACCATAAGTATCTCCTTTGAAACTATTGTTTGCCTTTATATATATGTTTTGCTTTAGTATATTTTGGTGATTATGCTTTTCGTTGTTGCTGCGATACTTATTGCGCTTGGAATATTCATACTATATTTTCTTGACCGCAAGGTTGAAGACCAAAAAATGTACTGGGCGCTCTTTGGAGGAACCGGGCTTCTTATTGCAGGAATCTATCTTCTTTTTTACGCAATACCAACAGAAATAATCAAGCGCAAGGTTATCGGGCTTATTCTCTCTGTTGTCGGATTCTGGCTGACGTTTAAATTTCCGGGCGCAACAGAGTATCAGGGAGAACAGGGATATACAGGAATACTGCTTGGGATAATTACGCTTGTTGTCGGGATTTATTTGTTGTTGTTCTAGGTGCAAACTTTCCTTTCAAACTTTTCTTTCCTTCGCCACCAATTGGTATGATGGCTTGCAAATAAAAGTTTGATCAAAAGAAAAAGCGCCAAGGCGCGCTTACAGGAGGGCCACAGTTGGTTAGTGGTTCTGTTTCAAACTTTTCTTTCACAAGGCGCCTATTGGCTTGATGTCCCATAAAGAATAGTTTGATCAAAAGAAAGATTTGTCGAATGCGGAATCTGTTGTTAGTCTGCACTCTCCAAGAATACAGGATGCCAGATATTGGTTCTTGATACTTTATAGTCACACCCTGGTTTCAATAAATTATTTATTGCTGTACGCCAAATAGCCTGTATGGTCGAAGAATCTACAAAAAACGTGTTAATAAATGAAGACGAAAAAACAGTGACAATAACGCTTAATCCCCGCCTATATTCCCAAAGCGTTATAATGCGCGCAGCCTATAGGTTTACTGAAGACTTTGATGTTGCAGTTGACGGAGACCCGCTTGATAAGATAACTGTTGTTTTTAAGGTGTGTGCTGAAGACAAGAAAGAAGCAAAAAAAGAAGACCTTGATGCGATTTCAGCGGCTTTTCATAATGAGCTTCTTCACGCAAGCGTTGAGGAAACACAGGCAAGAAAGTATGCGGACACGAGGAATGCGCTGATTGGGGCTGCTGTGAGGCAGTTGATGCCGATGAATATTGACCCGCGGGCTATTGCAGAAAATCTGAATTCGTATGCTGATAAAAAGGGTGCTGAATGTGAGCTTAAAGGAAAAAATAAAGAATCTGAGAAAGCGAAAACCTGCTGAGAATGCCAAAGAAAAAACAGGCATTCTAGACGGGCTTATTGTGCTTGGGGCTCTTGCCGGTGCAATTGCAGTTACTTCTGAAGCGAGTGCAGCACCAACATGCGATGCTGTGACTCATGAGACCGATGAAACCGGCTTTGTGTCACGTGATGATGGAATGGATGTAGGTGCGTGGGACAACCACTGCTGGTGGGACCATACTTGGTGGGATCATAGTTGGACTGATTGGCTTGATTGGTCGCTATGGAGTATGTGATCGCTTAAATAAATACAGTTTCCATACTAAATTATGCTAAAAAAAATATACTGTGTGTTCAGCTATAAATGCAATAACAACTGCCTTCATTGCGCAGTTGATTCAGAAAAAAACAGAAGCAAAATAATAACAAACGAAAACATAGACAAATTTATTGATTCGCTCAAAAACGAAGGGGATCTTGAGCTTGAGATTTCCGGCGGAGAACCGACATGCAGAAAAGAGTTCCTGTATTATATTGAAAAAATTGTTCAAACATATCCGAAGACGCGCTATATTCTTCTGACAAACGGAAGAAATTTTTCAAACAAGTGGCTTGCTGAAAAGCTTGCTGAACTTAATCCCTACAGTGTGTTAATACCTCTTCATGCAGACACTGCAGAGATTCATGACCGAATTTCCCAGTCACCCGGAAGCTTTGAGGAAACATTACAAGGCATAGAAAATCTTTATGACTGCGGTGTTCGGGTAGGCCTTAAGACCGTTA
>JAFCBV010000174.1 GCA_017610545.1 Candidatus Nanohalarchaeota archaeon
CGATTGTAGGCAGCATCTCGCGAAAAATAAAATATATGAATTACGCATCTGTTGGAATCAACAAACCGTTTCGCGGCGGATTTATTCTCGAATGGATGTCAATTAAGTTTCCTTCGGTCTTTATTTTCTCCATGGAAGTCAATAAAAAACTATATATGACCAAAAACAGGTTAAAAGTTCTTCCAAAAAATGTAGAAAAATTGGCTGATGATATGATCAACATTTTTGATATTGTTGAAGACGAAGGCTACCGAGCTCCCGCGCGCAAGCCGTGACCCCGAATCATGCATTCAATGAGTTCATAATCGCGGATGTGTGTATGTTCTTAAAATAGGGTTCTTCACGAAGCGAAGCCAATCTACTGTCTAACTCAGCAGCATTCTGGGATTTAATATCTAAGAAATATATGTCTAAGCATGCTACAGAACCCGTTACATCACCAAAGGCACCCAATTTCGCTTCTGTTTCCAGGCCAACTCCATTAACTCCAACTGTATATATTGTCATAAAAACTCAAGGAGCAATAAAGCTTAAATATCCAGCGCACCCGCCCTCTATTGAACCATTTGAGTTTTATAAACCATCAATCCCCTATTTCGCCTATATGCCAAAACCCGATATAATAAACGGAAATATCACAAAAACCCTGATTCAGCTCTCGTGGCCAATCACAATCGGCCTTCTGATGCAGACGGGCTTCAACATAGTAGACACAATGTTTGTCGGGCGCATTAGTGCTGACGCTTTGGCCGCTGTCAGCATGACATTTCCGATAATTTTTCTTTTTATTGCTCTTGCAAGCGGCGTTGGCGTGGGCACAATGTCTCTGGTTGCAAGAAAAATAGGGCAGGGAAGAAAAGATAAAGCAGGTATCGCGGTAGAGCAGTCGCTTTTAATCGCTCTTGTTCTGGGAGTTTCTTTTGTTATTTTGGGGTTTCTTTTTACAGAGCCCTTGTTTAAGCTAATGGGCGCAGGAGATACGCTTCTGCCTATTGCGCTGTCTTATATGTACCCGATTTATATTGGGATAGTTTTTATGTTCCTTGCGTTCGCATCAACCTCTGCGCTTCGTGGTGCCGGGGATATGAAGACCCCTATGAAAGTAATGATTCTTGTAACAATACTGAATGTTTTTCTTGACTGGATTCTAATATTTGGCAAAGGCCCGATTCCGGCAATGGGTGTTCCGGGAGCTGCATGGGCAACAGTGATTTCGCGCACAGTGGCTTTTGCGTATATATTCAGCCACCTGCTTTTCAGGCAGAATTTATTGCCACTCAGCCTGAAATACATTCGCCCGGATATGGGTGTTATAAAAAAGATACTTTCAGTCGGCATGCCTACGTCCCTCTCCAATGTGTCTCTGTCAATCTCAATGTTTTTCATGTTTAGGATTGCCTCTTTTTTTGGCCCCGCAGCGATTGCGGCATACGGCCTTGGGTTTCGCATAGACTCTGTAGCATTCATGGCTATCTTCGGGATAGCATCTGCCACAGTCGCTTTTGTCGGACAGAACAGCGGCGCTAAGCAAATGGAGCGCGCAGTAAAGGCGACGTGGACGGCTGCAAGGATGGCTGTTCTTCTCATGGGATTTCTTGGTGTTGCATTTTTCATTTTCAGAAGGGCTTTTGCCGGCCTGTTCACAAGCGACTCCATGATAATCGCGGCAACTTCAGATTATG
This sequence comes from Candidatus Nanohalarchaeota archaeon, assembly GCA_017610545.1. Classification (GTDB taxonomy): domain Archaea; phylum EX4484-52; class EX4484-52; order EX4484-52; family B79-G9; genus JAFCBV01. Next base: position 1,683 of record JAFCBV010000174.1, read on the forward strand.
TCCTGATAGTCTCACTCACATACTTTTTTGTGGCTCTCGGAGTTGTGACGATGTCATCGTTTCAGGGCATGGGGCGCGGCATGCCTCTGCTTTTGATGACAATACTGCGGTTTTTTGTGATTATGCTGCCGCTCTCATATATCCTTTCTGTGGTCATGGGATTTGGCGCAACAGGGATTTGGGCAGGCATTGCGATAGCAAACATAGTGGTCGGAATCGTTGAAGGGATTTGGTTCTGGCAGAGTACAAGAAAGCATATAGGTGATAAAACATGAGAAAAAACGCCACTCATCAAATAGCGCTCCAAACACAAGAGTTAATAAACTCAGGGGTTGGTGAAAAAGATGCTTCTGTTTTTCAGGACATATCAGCCCTCATATCTGTTTTTGACATCTCTACATCTAAGGGGGAAACAAGCCCGATATTTGCAGTTCATGAGAAACATCCGGAA
>JAFCBV010000032.1 GCA_017610545.1 Candidatus Nanohalarchaeota archaeon
CATCCCAACAAGGGCAACCAGAGTTCCAAGAATGAAAGCCACATATTGTTTTTTGAAAAGGCTATAGGCTTTTTTTACAATATTATTGATGGTTTCTTCTATGCGCATAATATCGCCTCCACATATTATTGGGTATTGCTTGCATATATATCTGCCGAAACGCTGTTACAGACGATCTAGCGTCCTTGTATGAATCACCAACCGTATTTTTAGGCAGAGCTAATGCAAAAGTACAGTTATGTTTATATATGAATATGGGTCTCTTAGAATCATGAGTGCCATACTGGAAAATAAATGCGAGTTATATCGTCTTACGAAAGCATGGATGTCCGTAGTAGAGACGGAGGACTACAATAATGAAATGTATGAGACATTTGATGGTTTTAGGAGTGGATTCGGGCGTCTTGAAATACTTGTCTTTCATGAGGTTTCAAAACGAACCTCGAACCCGGAAGCCATGAAATACGATCTAGTAAGAAATCTTCTGGTGAACTATAGTGGAACTAAAGATGTGGATGATTTGGAATCAGCAAAAGAAGCATTCTCAGATATCCCAATCCCTGATTGTGCGTAAAACTCCAATTATCAGCAAAGCTTGCTTTTTTATACCAATCCATAAATTCTCGTTACCCCGTCAGAATACACAAGCTCAAAACCTTCAATTTCCTGCCCATCAAGTGCCCTGAAAAGAATCGTGTTGTCTATCGGCTTGGGCTCAAGCCCGTGCGCAATATAAAATGCCATTGATTTGTTTTCATCTTCTATATGCACATACAGGTAGCGCGCCCTGTACTTTTCCATCAGCATCTTTGCCTCGATTGCATCTTCTGAGATTAGAAGGCGCGCGACGTCCTCAACCACGTTGTGCGGCAGGCAGGCATCACACTCTATGATGTCCTCAAGAGGCTTTCCAAGGTGCTTTGACACAGTGGTGCTTAAGAGCGCCTTTGAAGGCGCGTCAATGACCGGCTCGCGCTCAGAGTACGCGCGTATTGCATTGCCGTAGTCCCACCACGACATTACTATGATGTCTTCAGGTGTGTTTGCCTTGAGCCAGTCAAGGCCAGGGCGCATGTTGTCCGGGAGTATCTGGTCCGGCTCAACAACTTCGCCGTCTTTTACATAGCGGATTTTTTTCATGATGCCTGTTCTTCCGTTGGCAGTAACTTCTGTGATTACAAGTTCAAGGCTGTATTTGCCGCCTATGTATTCAATGTTTTCAGTAGGCTGATGAATGTCCGGCTCCTGAATGTTTTCTGCTGTGGTGCAACCGCTTGCAAGAACAATTATAAAAAGCATAACTGCTGAGGATAGCAGATATAATTTATTTTTTATCCGGATAGACATATTGTCTGCAACTCACTAATATCGTTTAGCATATGACTTAGTAATGCTGTTTCAACTCATCATAGAACGCCCGGAAGTTAGGTGTGTTTGCTACACTCATTTCTGACTTGCTGCTTCCGACGGTGTTGATGGTGACTGTGCCGTTTTGAAACATTTTGTTCAGAAAGCCTTCCTCAAAGTTTAGGTGGTCTATCTTGCTAAATACAATGGACTTCTGCTTTTTGTACAAAATCCCTGACTTTTTCAGCACCCTGTAGGGTTCTATTATATACGAGGTCACCCTTACACTCCAGATTGTCAGAGGGATTGTCAGTGGAAGAAGTGCAATAAGCGGAAATGCTATTATGCTGCCAAGCACAAGCGGCACAAGCGAGTTCATAACATCCGGCTTTGCAACAAGGACGGGCCTTACAGCGTATTCCCTGATATTTTCTTCAATTTTTTTTATCTCTTCAGCGCCCGGCCTTTTGTGAAATATCATGTCAATAAGGTCGTCCTTATTCTCAATACATTGGGCATAACTTATTGCGAATGAGTTTGAAAGAACCACCTGAGTTTGCCCGCTTTGTTCAACCTGCTCTCCTGCAACATCAAAAGTTACTGAGCCTGCTCCTGAGAACGGGTACTTTACAGTTGAGATATTCTTGATATTGTCGTAGAGGACATAGTAAAAATCCTTGAAAAACACTCCTTTCTCAAAGTAGATGTGGTCCTTAAAAAATGTCATTTTTGATCGGGGGTAGTATATTTTGTTGTAGCAAATGATAACTGCATAAAGAAGGATTGCTACGGCAGGAACTACAGCAAGCCAGAGTGAATACAATATTGATGCAGCGATTATGGATGCCATAAAAAGGCCGCCCAGCACATTTGCCAAAAGATTTGCCTTGAGCATGTCGACCACGCTAAAGTTTGAATTGATGTTGTAAAGAACTTCGCGGGACCACATGCCGGACTTTGCTGCGATGCTTTTACGCAGCTCATCGGTTTTGTATATATTTGAAAATATGACTTTTTCAGAAGAGCCTATTGACCAGAAATGTATGCTGCATGTATTGAACCACTTGTCGATAAAACTCTCCTTGAAGATGATTCCGGTGATTTTGTCATTTGAGAACTCCTTGTTTTTTGTTGAGAGAAAATTGTATTGTTCCTCCATACTTTTTGGCTTGACAAGGTATTTGGTTGCATTCATTTTGATGATGGTTATCGTAAATACAACAATCCAGATAATCAGGAACGGAGTTAGTATGCCGAGCATAATGGAACCGGGAACCGCAATCAAAAAAATCAAAAAAATGGGCAGTGCTGCAAGCAGGGGTAAGAGCGTCCTTTTGCCGTCCATCCTGTACTCTGCAGTGAAAAATGTGTCGCCTTGCGGCGCACGGGCAGGGCTTGCCGCATGCACGGGCAACTGAATATCTGTTTCCGATTGTATTCCTGAAACATAGCTTTGTGTTTCAAAAAGGCGGCGTTCTTCTATGAGCCGGTCAATGTTTTTTTCAAGTTCTTTGCCGTTTGGCATGTTCTTAAAAAGAATTTCCTGACCGGTTCCCTGGCAGCTTATCCTAACATCATACAAACCGAATATTTTGTCAATAAGGTTCTGGGTTACTGTTGTGTCTGTAAGATTTTCAATCGGGATGAATGCCTCATTCTTTGTGAGAAATCCTTCTGCATAAGTGATTGTGTCTGTATATACATTATAGACTCTTCTTTTCAGGTCCATGAAATGGAAAAATGTATTTAGAAATATGGTTAATACCACAAGTCCGGCAACAGACAGTACAATTAGTGCATTGAGTCCGGCAAGTTCAAGAATTGGAATGGAGCTATATGCGGTCCCGCCGATATAAGCAATAAGCAGGCTTGTTGAAACGAAACTCTTGAATGTCTCTAAAAACACACCTATTGTGCTTGGACGTTCCTGCTGAATAATATTATCTTTTGCTAGTTTGAACCCGTTATGTTTCATGAGTTCTCCGATATACTCATAAATTTTTTCGGTATTGTCTATTGAGCGAAGATGTACTTCTGTACCGCCGCTTCCTGCGGATTCTATACGTATATTGCCTGTTTCAAAGAGTTTGTATTCAACATAGCTTAGGCGCATGCCAACGTGCGTTATGTTTTTTATCAAAAGCTCTGTCTGGCTGTCTGAAAAGATGCCTCCGCTTTTCTGGATGATTTTATTTTCGCGAAAAATATATTTTTCTTTATTGTATCGCACAGAGAGATAATAATAGTCAAGAACCTGAAACACGACGAATACGATGATAGTGTAAGGAGCGTACGCGCTTGCAAAGACACTCAGTGCGTAATACATTGCACCAAAGAAAAGCAAAGAAAAAAGAAATGTTTTGGCATAGGGGTATCTCACAAATGTTATTTTGCTCGGTTTCATTTCATAGCTTTCTGGCATGCTTTATATTGCGTTCTCTTTCGTATATATGTGTTGGTTTGCCACCAAAACATCTATAATGATTCCAGAATAATCCCTATTATGGCATACATCAATCATCCCCTTCTAAAGAAAGATGCTATTGAGCAGAGGGCGTATCAGGAGGCAATAATAGCATCTGCGGCAAAAAAGAACACTCTTGTGGTTTTGCCCACAGGCCTTGGAAAAACCATCATTGCTCTCGGGGTTGCGGCGCACCGCCTGCATACCGTTTTGGGGTCAAAAGTACTTTTTCTTGCCCCGACAAAGCCGCTTACAGAGCAGCATATGAGAAGCTTTGAGCCGATTCTTAAAGCAAAAGGATTTGCAATTGTCACGGGGAAAGAGCCGCCGAAAAAGCGCGAGCAAATATGGCAGGAAAACACAGTGTTTTTTGCAACACCGCAGGTAGTTGAAAATGACATTGTCAGAAACACGCTTTCACTGGAGAACTTTTCTCTTGTTATTTTTGATGAGTGCCACAGGGCAAGCGGTGATTATGCATATACTTACATGGCCAAAAAATATTTGCAGGATGCAAAAAACCCGCTCATCCTCGGCCTTACCGCATCCCCTGGCGGGACTGAAGAAAAAATAGGGCTTATTTGCGGAAACCTGTTTATTGAAAATGTGGAAATACGCAGTGAACAGGATGCGGATGTTAGAGAATACATACACTCTACAGATTTTGAGGGGATTCGTGTTGAGCTACCGGAAGATTTTCTTCGCGCAAAGAAACTGCTTGAAGCAGCGCTTGAAACGCGCATGAAATTTTTGCAGAAAATGCATTATGTGTCAACTATCCGGGTGGGGAAAAAAGACCTTATTCTACTGCAAAAGGAACTTGTGAAGGAGGCGCACAGGACAAGGGATGCCCTCACATTTCGCTCAATCTCAACAGCATCACAGTGCATAAAAATTAACCATGCACTTGAGCTTTTGCAAAGCCAGGGCGCTGAACAGCTTATAGAATATTTTGACAAGCTTCATGCCGATAATACGACAAAGGCCGCAGCAGAGCTTTTCATGGACCACGACTTTGTGCGCGCAGAGCAGATTGTGCGCTTTATATGCGCAGAGAAAATCGAGCACCCGAAACTTGAAAAAATAAGGGAGCTTCTTGAAGAGAAAATATCAGGTGACAAAAAAGCCATAGTATTTACGCAATATGTCACGACCACAAAAAAGATTTTTGAGAAGGTTGAATCTGAAAAAATAAAGCCCGTAGTATTTATTGGGCAGAGAAAAGGGTTTTCGCAGAAAAAGCAGATGGAGATTCTGGAGAAATTTCGCGAGGGCGAGCACAATGTGTTGTGTGCGACATGCGTTGCAGAGGAGGGCCTTGATATTCCGAAAGTAGACCTTGTGATTTTTTATGAGCCAATACCGTCCGAGATACGCGCAATACAGCGGCGCGGGCGAACCGGCAGGTCGCGCGCAGGGGAAATATATGTCCTCATTGCAAAAGGGACTATTGATGAGGCATATTTCTGGAGCGCAAAAAGGAAAGAAAAAAAGATGAAAGGAGTCCTTCAAAGCATGAAGCGCTCTTTTAATAATCATGGCACAATTGTGTCGAAAAATACTCATGCGGGTGAGGGTGCAAAGGGAACACTAAAGGAGTTTGTCCAAAAGAAAGAAGATCTGCCTGTAATCTATACTGACACGCGCGAGAAAAAGCTTCTTCGCCTGCTTTCTGAAAAAGAGATTGCATTGGTTCCTGAAACACTTGGTGTCGGGGACTTTATATTGTCTGACCGGGTGTGCGTTGAGAGAAAGGCGGTCGATGACTTTTTGCAGTCAATAATTGACGGGCGGCTTTTTGGGCAGATGTCTAATCTTACATCAAACTTTACGCGCCCGATAATGATTGTAGAAGGAGAGAGCCTTTTTGGGCAGAGGAACATTCACCCAAACGCAATAAACGGGGCAATAAATTCTGTTGCAGTTGACTTTCGGGTACCAATATTCTGGACCAAAAGTGTTGAGGAGACCGCCGAACTTTTAGTGTCAATTGCTACGCGAGAGCAGAAAGACAACAGCAGGCGGGTGCAGGTGAAAGGTGAGCGCAGGGCACAGAGCAAAAACATGGCCCAGGAAGAGCTTGTTGCGATGCTGCCTTATGTCAATAGCACTCTTGCAAAAAGGCTTCTGAATAAGTTTCTGACAATAAAAGCAATCGCTAATGCGAGCGAGTTTGACCTTCGCGAGGTCGAGGGCATAGGAGAGGAAAAGGCAAAGGCGATAAAAGATATATTTGAGAGAGAATACAAATTGATATAGCGATTAATATGAAAATCAACTACCATATTCACACTTCTTATTCCGGTGATATGATTTTGGAGGGGCGTTTGTCTGAGACTCCTGAAAAATACATTTTGGCGGCAATAGAAAAAGGGTTTGATGAAATCTGCTTTACAGACCATGTTGTTATCGGCAGGCAAAAAAACGAATATCCGTACGACTATGCAATGGATGCTGAAAGGATTCCGGAATATGTGCGTGAGATCAAAGCCCTTGCAAAAAAATACCCAAACATAAAGATTCGCATTGGCATAGAGCTTGACTGGTTGCCTGAACATATTAATGAAGCAAAAGCGTTTATCAAAAAATTTCCCTTTGACTGTGTGCTTGGTTCTGTGCATGTGTTTGATGGGTACAAGACAGAAAACGTAGTTCCTGAAAAGATAGAAGCGTTCTGGTCGGGCAAGCCAGAGGAAGAAATATATGCCCGCCATGTGGCATATTATCGTGCCTTGCAGGATCTGGCAAAAAGCGGGATTTTCGATGTGATTGCTCACTTAGACGCCATAAATCGGGATGGTTATGTTCCTAAAAAAAGTTTTTGGCCACTTATTGAAGAAACAATAGATGTTATTGCAAAGGCAAAATTGTGTGTTGAGATAAATACTAAAGGGTTAAGGAAACCAATTAAAAAGATACATCCATCACCTGAAATCCTTGCACTCTGCAAAAAGAAGGGGATTCCTGTGACAATCGGCACGGATGCGCATTGGGCGCGCGAAATTGACCTTCATTATGAGGAGGGCATAAATCTTATACGTTCTGTGGGATATGAGCGGCTCGCAGTTTTTGAAGGAAGGAAAAGGAGTTTTGTTAAAATTTGAGTTAGGCGACATG
>JAFCBV010000001.1 GCA_017610545.1 Candidatus Nanohalarchaeota archaeon
AGATTAAATATTTTTTTTTTTTTTTCGTGTCGAGCACTATTGCACATAACACGCGATTAAAGAACATTCAACCCTTTTTTTGTAAGCAAAAACGTATTTTCTATCCTGATTCCGAACTTGTTTTTGAAATAGATTGCAGGCTCAAGCGCAAAGACCATATTTTCCTGAAAGACTGTGTTTTTGTACGGCGCCCTCTCTGAGATACGCGGATACTCATGGACATCAAGCCCGACCCCGTGCCCAAGGCCGTGAAAATTGGAAAAACTTTCTTTTTTGTATCCTGCTTTCACAAGAAAGTCTTTTGCATATTTATGTATCTCAAGGCAGGTCTTTCCGACAACAACAAAATCCAAAAGCCCGTCAACAAGGCGCGCAACCGTATCATGCGCCTGAAGCATTTCTTTGTCCTTGCATAAAATATGTGTTCTCGTGAAATCCGAATTATAGAAATCCTTTCGGGCGCCAATGTCCGACATCAGGATTTGGCTGTATTTCTGGTTGCATGCAAAATAATGTATGTTTGCAGAATTAGCATCACCTGCAACAATCGGGGTAAAAGCAGGCTCTGCGTTGTTTAAGGCAAACTCCTGTTTGACCTTCTTGATGAGCGCACCCTCATCAAAAAGCCGCATCTTTTTTTGCACCACATCAAGAGCCTTTTTTGTAATGCCTGCGGCCAAGCGCATTTTTGATATTTCTTCCTTGTCTTTTATGCCTCTTATTTCAAGCATGTTTTTTGAAATGTCGCAGAAAACAGGCCTTTTTAGTTTCCCCCGGAGTTTGTTCCACTGGTTAAACGAAAAGCCGGTGTCAATGCCAATCCGCCGCATGTGCCTTTTATTCAAAAACGCATGTATCTTTTCCTTGCGCGCGTCTACAACATCAAGCGCGCACTCTTTTTCAGCGCGCAGCACGTCTGCTGTAAACAATACCGCATCTTTTTTTGTTACAAGAACCGCATGAGACCAGACATCAAAAAACCCACTAAGATAATAAGTGTTTTCAGAGGAAAGGTCATTTAATGACTCACCTGAAAAAAGAAGTATTGCATCAAGCTTTTTTTTATCAAGAAATTTTCTGGTGTTCTCAATTCTTTCAGGATTTACAATCGTTGAAACTCTGCCCTTCAGGGCGGAGTTACCGATTGGAAAGCTTGAAACCGAACCAATCAAACCCCGTCCTTTAGGGCGGGGTCGCATAGAGGTTTCATGATCTTGTTTTTTCATCAGAGACATTCCCCGCATTACATGAACAGAAGTGAGTTACATTTTGTCGCGCAGGGTTTTTATAAGCACATCAAGCATTTTTCGGTTGTAGAGGGCGCCATCCTTATTTGATAAATCATCATATGTCTTTTTATCAAAGCAGGGAATAAGATTTACACCAAGTTCACGGCATGCGCAAGAAAGCGCAATGAAGCTTTCCGAGTCTGGTTTGAAGTATGCAAAGACCCGTTTGTATTTATGGCGCGAAAGATATTTTTGTAGCCGCTCTTTTGTCACATCAATATACTCTTTTTTGATTTTTTTGTTTTCCTGCCACTCAGGCCAGTCGTAGTTGGCAAAAGGATACTTTGCCTCAAACTCGCGCGGAATAACGCCGGGATTTGATATCATAAGCTGGTGCAGTTCATTGTATTGCGGGAGCGAGACAAGGCGCCTGAGTATCTCTTTATGCGTTCTTGACATAGAATATGGTTTTTTGAAACTACAGGGGAGAAAAAGGGCATATTTTTTTGTTTTTGGCGTTTCATAAAAACGGGCGATGTAGTCCTGCCAAACAGCATAGTGCGGGTGGACGAGATTTTCTTTAGTTGCCCCAATCAGCCGTTCGTGTTTTGCAAAGCGCGGATAGTCAAGGTAATCATCAAAGTACAACTCGATTTTTTTGTTTTGTCTAAATGCACGCGTAATTTTTTCGAAGCATTTCTTATCAAGAGGATTCCAGGCGCCGGAAAGCCACATATCAAACAACGGCGCAGGCGCGCGCGCAAACGTATTGATTACAGCAACAAGGTCGCTGTACTTAAGCGCAAACGCAACAGATGCAGAAAGCGACTTTTTGATATCTACAACCGTTGTAACTCCATCATTTCGGGGGGAGTTGCCGGTTGGAGAGTTTTGAGCTGTGCTCGAAAGCTTCGAACGAAGCGAATGCGAAGTGAGATGACTTGAAACCGAACCAATTAAACTCCGTCCTTTAGGGCGGGGTCGTACAGAGGTTTCATGATCCGCCACATAAGGTGGATTTACCAAAAGATAAGTCCTTACATAAAAACCAGCGTCTTTCAAACGTTGCGCAGCGTTTACAGAATCCTGTACGCAGAACCCCTTGCGCATTTTTTTTAGAATCGCGTCATCAGCGACTTCAAGGCCCAGGCAAAAGTAAATTTTTGGTTTTGCGTCTCCGAAAGCATCGTTTTCTTTTTTGAGCTGTGCAAGGCTTTTTTCAGTTATATATTCGGGCCTGCATTCAACAAAAAGCTCTTTTATGCCTTTTTTTGCACAAACTTCAAGGAGACATTTCATGAATTTTTCTGAAATTTGAGCTTCATCCAAAAAGCTGCCTGAGTTGAAATATTTCAGCCGCGTAGTGCCGGGCACAATTTTTCTCTCAAGATTGCTCTTTAGGCGAATAAAATCAGGTTCACACACACGTTCTTTTTTGCTGAAACTGCAAAAAATGCATTTATTCCATGAACATCGGCCACATTCCTCAATAATCACAGATTCTTTCATGACATCTCTTCTAAAGTGAATAATATAATACTTTTAGTTCAACTCAACTCATGTTTGAAATACTTGAGCGCGATGCTGCAGGGCGGATAGGGCGTTGGTCTTTCGGCGGTCATAAGATTACAACCCCCGAAATCGCAATTGTTATTAATCCAAACAGGCTGACAATTGAGCCAAAGGATCTGCAGAAAGAGTTTGGTGCCAAAATCATAATTACAAATGCGTACATAATAAAGCGCTCAGACACATTCAAAGATATTTCTTCACGCGGCCTTCACAAGCACTTTAAGTGGACGGGCCCTATCTACACAGACTCAGGGACGTACCAGATGCACTCACGAGGGCACGTACAGATACGCCCGGAAGAGACCCTAAACATCCAAAAAGCAATAGGCTCTGATATTATAACCCCCCTTGACGTATTTACAGAACCATCAAGTTCACATAAGGATGCACTTGATGCCGTGAACAAGACAGCACAACGCGTGAACATGGCGCGTGAACACGTGAAAGAGCAGCAGCTTGTTGGGCCCATACAGGGGGGTCTGTATTCGGACCTTAGAAAGCGGTCTGCAGAAGCCACAGTCAAGGCAAACCCAGATGTGTTTGCCATCGGAGGAATAGTGCCTTTGATGGAGCAATATCGTTTTCGGGAACTTATTGAAGTAATTATCGCATGCAAGAGCGCCATTCCGTCAAACAGGCCGGTTCACGCCTTCGGGGCAGGACACCCAATGGTGTTCTCACTTCTTGTTGCTTGCGGTGTGGATATTTTTGACAGCGCAGCATATGCCCTTTATGCCCGGGATGGGCGATATATGACACCATACGGTACCCTCAAGGTAGATGGGCTTATAGATCTCCCCTGTGAATGTCCTGTTTGTTCTTCACATACACCACGTGAACTTGACGTTAACTTGATCGCGCGCCATAACCTCTATGTTACCTTTGCTGAAATAAGGCGCATACATCAGGCAATCAGGGCCGGAAGGCTGTGGAACCTCGTGGAGCACAGGGCACACACAAATCCTGCGCTTTATCAGGCATACAAGACAATGGTTTCAAAATACACGTTCTTTGAAAAAAAAGAATGCCTGACAAAAAAACAACCGTTTTTGTATTTTGAAAAAGCAAGCTTGCGTAACCCCTATGTACGCAGGGCAATTAACCGCGCAGCAAAAATCAAGAGCAAGAAGCGCTTTTTATGGTACGGTAAAAAAATACCGGATGGCTTATGCATACGCCACCCGTTTTCATCTTCGATTCCGGTAGGTGAACAAAACAAGACCTTTTCATACACCGAGCCGCGTGAACTTGTACTACGCGCACTGCAATTTCAGTATGGTGAAAAAGCAAGTCTCATATTATCAAAAAACAGCCGCATGGAGGTCTCAAAAAAGACAGGCAGGGTACGTCGTGCCTTCCTGGGAGATGATTTGCTTGGAACAATAAGGGCAAATGACGGTGTTTTTGTGCCAACCGTTTTTGGGGCAAAGAAAATAATTTCGAAAACCGGAAACGACTATTCTGTTATGATTTCGGACGACGCCGTGCCTTTTGCAAAAAACGGAAAAAGCGTTTTCTCAAAATTTGTTGTTTCGGCAGGCAGGAAAATACGGCCTCTTGATGAGGTTTTTGTTGTTGATTCAAAGAAAAATGTTATTGCATGCGGCACCGCGTTTTTAAATTCAATAGAGATGCATGAGTTCACAAGCGGAATTGCTGTCAAGGTACGGCACTCATGAAGCCGAGACTTTTGTTGCAATAATCTCTAAATCATTTCTGTATTCAGCCACAGTTCCTGTTACACAGACCTGTTTGCCCTTTTTTATGTTTTCTATATTCTCTTTTGTTGCCCTGCTTTGAAATAACACAACATCTGTCTTTGTTCCGTCATCAATCTTCAGAAAAAAAGTCCCTTTTTCACTGCTACCCGCGCTACTTATTTTCCCGCAAAGAATCACTTTTTCACCAACAAGAGCCTTTGATAGTTCGGCACCCGTTATCGGCATAGGATCAAGATTGGTGTCTGCAAGATAAATGATGACAATGCCGACAATAGCAACAAAAATACATAATTTTGTAATGTCTTTTTCATTCAAAATAAACACACCCTTAGCCACCAAACGTAATTTTTTCAAGAAGCATATCGGTCGCGCCATGTAGGACAATGGTCGTGTCCGGATTCGCGCCATATTTTTGAAACTTCACTTTTTCTTCACGTAGAATCTTAATTCCAATGAAACATCTCATGAACCTCACGTTAACTTGCGCAACACTTTTAAATTATGTTGCCAGCAATAAATAAATACGATTACGGGGATTTTTATGACTTCTGAAACAAGCAATTGGTTTTCAAAGACAGGCTGGTCAAAAAATCCATTCGCTCTTGAGATCCGTCCTGAACTTTTTGTCGGATGTGCCGGCATAATCTCTGAATTAGAAAACGGTATGTCTGCAGGACAGAAATATGCGGTTGTTCTTGGACCAACAGGAGCCGGAAAGACAACACTCCTCAAGAAGCTGGCGATGCAGAGCCCTTGTTTCTATTTGCCAAAACCCCCTGCAACAAAGGACGAACTCTTAAGTGTATTTAGCCAGATTTATTTCGGTACCGGTATAGCGCGCAAGCTTTTTGGGCCAAGAGACGTCAGCCTGTACAATTTCGCTGAAAATGCAAACAAAAAGTACAAAGGAAAGCCACCAATACTGTTGATTGATGAGGCAAATGAATCTGACATCGATGTTCTTGAGTGGTTTCGTGCGCTTATAGACCAAATTGAAGGGCAGTCAGCAATCTTCGCAGGTCTGCCATCGTTCAAACCAACACACCTGGATAAACTCGAAACGCTTTCACAAAGAGTTACTATTTCAATAAACATGAATTCGCTCACAAAGGACGAGGTATTTGAGCTTATTCGAAAACGCATAGAAAGCGTTGGAGGTCGCGGAGTAGACCCATTTACATCAGATACGATATTTAAAATATATTCCAAAACAGGAGGGTTTCCGCGGGAGGTCATAAAAATATGCAACAGCCTTGTCCTGAAAGCAAGTACCAGAGATGCAGCAATAATTGATATTTCATATCTGGACGGGGCCGAGCCCACAAATTTTGATGCAGATGAACTGCTATCGACCCTTACACAAAAGCAGGTGCATCTGCTTGAGATCCTTTCAAAAGAACCTCTTACCCCCACAGACATTGTTTCAAAGGCAGACCTGCCGGAATACAAAACAAAGGCGCATGCCCTTCGGGGAGTAAACAACATGCTTCGCCGCCTTGAGGCTTCAAATCTTGTTTGTAGGGAAAAGAAAGGCAAAAGATACAAATACGCTCTTGAGCCAAAAATCAAAACCTTGCTTGTGAAAGCATAGCGGGGTCCAAACGTTTATTAACTTTAGCTCGAATATTTATGTTGGTGATGTCATGGTTGAGACAAGAGTAAGAACGCGAGAACTCACAGGAAAGACAATAGTCAGTGATGAGACAGGCAAAAAATTTGGCAGTGTCGGAGATATCTCATTTGTTCCGGAAACAGGAGAACTTATGAACCTTCTTTTAACTGAGCCAACAAGAGCAACATCAGATCTTCAATTGCAGCAGGATGATCAGGGACGGATAATAATTCCATTTAGTGCCGTTAAGTCTGTTGGCGATTTTGTTATTGTGAGTGAAAAAGACATATTTTAGAAAACACGCACTTAAGACACAGTTGATCAACAGAGCATTATTTGTCTCTTATTCCATCTTTATTGACTTTGAATATTACTTCTCCTTCAGGGAGATTTGGTGAATCAACTATTTTGCCTATTCGAAGGTCTCCTTTGCTTTTTCTAAGATATACTCTGTACGTGGCAGCATGATGCAGAATGTGCCCTCCAATAGCTGTTGTCGGGTCTCCAAACATTACATCCGGGCGCGACATCACTTGATTTGTGATGTATATTGCCAGATTGTATGTGTCTGCAAGCTTCTGCAGATTGTGGATGTGCTGATTTATTTTCTGTTGCCTGTTCGCAAGAGTTCCACGGCCAACATAATCCGCCCTAAAGTGTGCTGTTATAGAGTCTACGATTAGGAGTTTCACATTATTTTCTTTGATTATATCTTTGGCTTTTTCTGCGAGAAGCATTTGATGATCCGAATTGTACGCTCTTCCGACATGAATGTTTTTAAGAACACTTGTCGTGTCCATTCCAAGGGCTTCGGACATGTCTTTGATACGCTCTGGCCGGAAAGTATTTTCGGTATCAATAAATATGACTGAGCCACCTACGCCACCTTCTTCTTTTGGGCGCTGGGCATTAACCGCAAGCTGGTGTGCGAACTGGCTTTTTCCGGAACCAAACGCTCCATAACATTCTGTTATTGCCTGGGTTTCTACACCTCCGCCAAGAAGATTGTCAAGTTCCGTACTGCCTGTTTTTATTTTACCAACCCTGTTTCTTCGCTCAAGAGCATCTATGCCTGTTTCAAAGCCCATTGAGAGTGCAGAGCGCGCTGCGGCAATGGCTTTGGCGGCAACCCCGTCTCCGACATCCGCGATTGCTGCAATCTCACCCGCGCTTGCGGTTGCAATCGTCATAAGTTCGTTGTAGCCTGCTTCTTTCAGTTTTTCGGCTGTTTTTGGTCCGATGCCCGGTAACGATTCAATATCTATTTTTCTGTCTTCATCAAACGTTTCTGCTTCATTTATCTTTTCATCTATACTTTCTTCTATGAGTTCTTCTTCTTCCATCAAAAACACCCCGTAAATATTATGCGGCTTCCTGCTTTTTCGGTGCTGCGCCAAGTGTGCCCAGCATCTTGTTTATTTCATTTGTTGTATCAACAGCCTTTGCAGAATTCACAGACAGCTCAAGGCGTCCTGTGAAACTGTTCTTTTTCACAAAGCCCGAAACATAAAGCTCCTTTCCGAGAAGGTTAGCAGCCGTTACAAGCTCAAGAGAACCCTTTTCGACAATGATTTTCTCTATATCTTCGGCACTCAGGCCCAAAAGAGACTCAACACCTTTATTGAAGAATGCGGCGTTCATAGTCGAGGTTCCGTCATCAAGTATGCATGAAAGAACCATGAATTTTGAGGGCTCAACCTTGCCGTGCTCATTACATGAGCCGTTCTGAAGCTTCTTTCTGCACTCAGGACACATATGATAGACGATTTGCCTGTCATAAATATGAACAAGATACGCTTTTGCAGAAACATTGTCTCTTTCTTGTGCGCTGTCAAAATCTTTTGCCTCGTTTCTCACATCACGTGTGTCATTGAAAGCAACAGCGTCAATCTTTATTCCTTCGTCTTTTGGAACTTTTCTTAGATTTCCGCCTTTACCAATTCTCGCTTCAATAGAGCCACGGTTGTCTTCTTTTGTATAGGCCCCCATTATTTCAAGAATATCATCTTTCTTTATTTTGCTTAAGGCTTCTGTCTTTTCATTCCATAGAGACATGCGTATTGTGCCTGTTTCATCCCCGAGAAATATGCTTGCGACTTTACCTTCGCCTTTGTCTGTCTTGAACTCACGTACATCCCCGATTCCGGTTACCTTTCCAAAGAAAGAGACATTACTCATGCCTGAAGGGATGTCCTTTATTTTGATTGTTTGTTGTTTGGGCTCAAGAAGGTCTATGTCATGTTCACGCGCAATCAGAAAAATCGCGCCCTCGCGCGAGACCATACCGCTGAACTCAAGCTCCTTTTCCTCAACTTCCTTAAGAACGTCTTTTTCTGACATTTTAGCGTTCTTCGCAATCAAACCGATAATTTCTTTTTCGTCTTCCATGCAGATGAGTCTCTCTTGCGCTATTTAAATATGTTGCGAGAGTAGCATGCCGATAGAATTAGAATCCTTTTTTCTTTGCAGCAAGCTTTATGTCGTCTGCAAAAACGGTTTTTCTTCCTGCATGAATTGCGAATTCGGCAGCATCATTTGAAATTATTGCAGAGATGTTCTCGAGCAGCAACCCTAGCTCAAGCGCAGCATCTTTTGACACACGCTTTGCACCTGCTTTTTTCATCAGGCGCTCCATTGTTGAAAGCCCTAGTTCAGCCACACAATCGCCTCATCCTACATAACTCACGCTTTTTGCATCTTCACGAATTTTGGTTTCTTCGACTTTCTTCTTGAATGCATTTATTTCTTCTTTACTTGCAGAGGCCTTTACTTTTTTCAGCGCAGCAAGGAAATATTTCATTGGAACTTCTTTTGCATCCATATTATGTCGCAGTGCCAAAAGCGCAGCTTCTCTTGTAACCGACTCAATATCTGCACCGACAAAGCCCTTTGTGCCTGTTACAAGAACCTCAAAGTCTACGTCCTTTGAAACAGGCATCTTCTTTGTATGGATTTCGAATATCTTTTTTCTTGTGTTTGCATCAGGCACAGGAATGTGCACGTGGCGGTCAAACCTTCCGGGGCGAAGCAAAGCATGGTCAATCATATCCGGCCTGTTTGTTGCACCTATTACGACAACACCTTCAAGCCCTTCAAGCCCGTCCATCTCACTCAAAAGCTGTGTCACGACCTGGTCTGTAACAGACGTTGCGTGCGAGCCGCGTTTGGGTGCAAGGGCATCAATTTCATCAAGGAATATGATTGATGGCGCAACCTGCTTTGCGCGCTTGAACATCTCGCGGATATGCTTTTCGCTTTCACCGACCCACTTACTCAAAAGCTCAGGGCCTTTTATGGAGATGAAGTTTGCCTCAGACTCGTTTGCAACAGCCTTTGCAAGAAGTGTTTTTCCGGTTCCCGGAAGCCCATACATGAGTATTCCTCTTGGCGGTCGTATGCCCATTTTCTTGAACGCTTTCGGGTGCTTGAGAGGCCACTCAACCATTTCCTTTAGGTTTTGCTTCATTTCTTCAAGGCCGCCGACATCACTCCACTTAACTTTCGGAATCTCAACAAGAACCTCTCTCATCGCAGATGGCTCAACCTGGAGCAGAGCATTTTTGAAGTCTTTCATATCAACTTCAAGATTTTTCAAAATCTCCGGCGATATCTTCGCGTCTTTAAGATTAATTTTAGGAAGTATTTTTCTAAGCGCAGACATAGCGGCCTCGCGCGCAAGGGCGCCAAGGTCAGCACCGACATAACCATGTGTGGTGTCTGCAATCTTGTCAATATTTACATCTTTTGCAAGAGGCATACTTCTTGTATGGATCAGTAGAATCTCTTTCCTGCCGTTTCGGTCAGGAACGCCTAGTTCAATCTCCCGGTCAAGCCTGCCGGGTCTTCTAAGTGCAGGGTCAAGTGCGTTCTGCCTGTTTGTCGCGGCAATGACAATTACCTGCCCTCTGCTCTGAAGGCCGTCGAGGGACGTCAATAATTGGGCAACCATCCTGCGTTCAACTTCGCCCGTAACCTCTTCCCTCTTAGGTGCAAGAGAATCAATCTCATCAATAAATATTATTGTCGGTGCATTTTCCTGCGCCTGCTTGAATATTTCGCGTATCTTCTTCTCGCTTTCGCCGTACCACTTTGATGTTACCTCAGGCCCGTTTATTGCAATGAAGTTCGCGCCGGACTCATTCGCGACAGCGCGCGCAAGAAGCGTTTTTCCGGTTCCGGGAACGCCATAGAGAAGAACACCTTTTGGCGGATCAATACCAACGCGTTCAAAAAGCTCAGGGTGCTTAAGCGGAAGCTCTATCATCTCACGAACCTTTTTTACTTCTTCGCGAAGCCCGCCAATATCTTCATAAGTTATTACCGGAAGAGTGGCCTCCTCTTCTTTGACCTCAACTGCCTGCGGCAATACCTCGACAGTTGTCATATCTGTTATCCTGACAATGCCTTTGGGCGTTGTGCCTGCAACAATGAAGCGCATCTCTGCAAGGCCGAATGAGAACATGTCTTCTATATTGATATCAAACAAATCCTCGAGCGGAAATGATTGCCTTTGCCGCCTTGTTGCAGGGGCAATGATGTCTCCTTTTGATGCAACGCGCCCAAGAAGCATACGCTTTATCTGATCTCCCTGTACCTGAAGAAGCATACCTTTTTCAGCAGGGGCAACAGTGACCTTTTTTGCCTCAGTCACATCAGCTTTTCTGATTATTACGTTCTCGCCGATTGATGTGCCTGCGTTTCTTCGCAAGTACCCGTCCATGCGAATTACATCAAGCCCGACATCAGACGGATATGGGCGAACAGCTATTGCGCCGGTCTTTCTTTTTCCCTCGACCTCGACAACATCGCCTTCGTGCAGGCTGAGCTCCTGCATCTTTCTCGTATCCATGCGGACAATTCCGATACCGATATCAGATTGCGCGTTGGATGGAATTTCGCCGACCTTAAGCTGTATTTCCTTTGCCAAAATATCACCTTTAGAGACTTAGAGCATAGCCCATTAGGTTTTGTATGGAACCGCAATATTCTTGCGCCCTGCAGATTTGCGCCTAATAAAGGAGCTCTTATCACAAACAATTGATTATTATCACTTAATGTTTTAAATATGCCCTCAAAACAAAGGCATATGCAAAAGCTTGCACTTAAAGTAACAGGCATTGATTCTCTTCTTGGCGGCGGGCTTGAGCCAGAAATAATAACAACAGTCTATGGCGCAAGCGGGTGCGGCAAGACAAATTTTGCTCTTCAGGCAGTTCTATCGTGCATAAAGGCAGGTAAAAAAGCGGTATTTATTGACCCTGAAGGAAGCTTCTCTGTAGAAAGATATCTTCAGGCGCACACAAAAGAAGGGCTTGAAAATGTTATTTTATATTTGCCAAAGACATTTGATGAGCAGGCAAAGGCAATAACAGAGACTGCAAAAATTTCCAAGACAGATCGAATCGGCTTGATTGTGGTAGATTCAATTGTTGCGCTTTATCGCATTCATACACATGAAGCCGATATTGCAAAGGCGAATAGCATGCTCTCAAAACAGTTCGCCGAGTTGTCAATGATTGCGCGCGAGCACAAAATTCCGGTTCTTGTCACAAATCAGGTCTATTCTGATTTTGATTCCGGCGAGCTTGAGTTGGTCGGGCGCGATATTCCAAAGTATTCTTCAAGATGCCTCATACACATTGAAAGGGCAAGTGGAACAAGGCGCAAGGTAACAATCATCAAGCACCGTTCCCAGCCAGAGGGCGGGAGCGCAGAGTTCCTGATAAAGAACGAGGGGCTTGTTGATGCCGGGAAGAAGTTTGGTATATTTTAAGAAGTAGTGAGTAGATAGTAGAACTGCAAAAGGCATTCTGGAAACGCGGATCCAATATAAAAGACTCATTCCTTTGCAACACGCTCTTTATCAGTCTCATTAGCAGGTTTATTGCTTGCCCAGTCCTTCTTTGTTTCGCACTTGGGGTCAAGGCACATCTTCCACCCGCGCGAACCCTTTCGATACACAGCGATTATGGGCGTGTTGCACTTATCACAAATTTTATTTTGAGGAACAATCTTTCCTACCCGCGGCAGAGGAAATGCAGTCTTGCAGTTCGGGTATCCCGAGCAGCCGACAAACCTTCCGCGCCCGCGAAGAATTATCATTTTCAGGTCTTTGCCGCATTTCGGGCAGGGGCCAAGGATACTTTGCGCGTCCTGCGTCTTGTCCTGTGCAACAAGAAGAGCTTCTCCAATTTCCTTTTCGTGCGCCCTGAAGAGTTCAAGAAGTTTTTTGAGTTCGTCTTTTGCTCCATTGATTACTTTTTCGTCAGTTGTTTTTCCGTGTTCAATCTCTTCCATCTCGTTTTCAAAGCGCCTTGTCAGCTCAACAGAAATTATTTTTGGGCAGTGCTTTTGCAGGGTTTCAACAACCTGCATACCAAGATCCGTCACTTCAATTCTCTTGTTATGAAGATATCCGCGCTTGTATAGTGTGCCGATGATGTCTGCTCTTGTCGCTTTTGTTCCGACATTCTCTTTTTCAAGTGCGCGCACAATTGAGGCTTCATTATATCTTGCAGGAGGCTTTGTTTCTTTTGACAAAAGTTCAATCTTTTTTACATCAATCTTTTCGCCCTCTTTCATTTCAGGAAGTATGATTTCATCAAGGCGCACATAAGGTGCATAGAGCGCGAACCAATTCTCTTCTACAGTGCGCTTTCCCTGCGCAATGAAAATGTGATCTCCGATTGCGATTTTTACATTGAGTGACTCGCGTATTGCAGGCGTGCCAAAGACAGAGAAAAATCGTTTTACAATCAAATCATATATTTTTTTGTTTTTTGTGTCAAGTGACACAGTTGGCAATTCTCCTGTGGGATATATCGAAGGATGCGCATCATCAGTCTTTTTGCCCTCGTTTGGAATCATCTTTGTCTTCATGACAACAAGTGCATGCTTTTTGTACTCCGGGCTTTTGCCGAGTTTTTCAACAATACTTTTTAAGCCGAGTTTTTGTGGCAGCTTTTGCGAAGAGGTTCTCGGATAGCTGATAAGCGCCTGCTCATAAAGCTTCTGTGCAACTCCCTGCGTGTCGCGCGGCGTCATACCGAAAAGTTTGTGCGCTTCCATCTGGAGATCTGAAAGATTGAATGGTGTCGGCGGGTTCTGCTTGTATTCTTTCTTGTTTACCGAGGAGACAATAGCTTCTTTGCCTGCACAATCAGACACAATTTTTTCTGCCACATCTTTTTCAAAAATGTCGCCTTTTTCATGCCCTGCTTTAAACTTTTCGTTTATGAGTTCAACATTCCGGAAAGGCACAGGAACAAACGCCTTAATTTCTTTCTCTCGCACTGCAAGAATTGCAAGAGCAGGACCTTGTACTCTTCCCGCACTCAGGATTTTGTAGCGCCCTGCTGACTTAAGGGCAAGCGATAGCGCACGGCTCATGTTAATGCCGAAATAAAAATCAAGAATATGGCGCGTGACTCCTGCATTCGCAAGCCCGAATATAATATGCGGCGCTTGGTTGTCATATGCTTCTGAAAGGTCTGAAGCAGTCATGGTCGAGAACTTCATCCTCTTTGCGTCTTTTACACCACAGGCAAAGCGCAGGATATTGTATGCTATTGTTTCTCCCTCAACATCAAGGTCGCATGCAACGACGAAACTGTCTGCCTTTTTTGCGAGCACCTTTATGTTGTTAAGATAGGGTTTTGCGAACGATGCCGTATCATTTGTCTCGTAAGTCGGTTTCCATTCAACATCAAAAATAGGGTATGTCCATGCCTTTGTTTTTGCGGCCACACCATACAAGTGCCCGACAGCGCACGCGACCTTTATTTCTACACCGTTTCGCGTGAGAGAATATGTCGTTACTTTCCCTTTTTTTTCAGGTGTTGGTGCGCCATCTGCAAGGCTGTACGCAATCTTTTTGGCTGCGCTCGGCTTCTCTGCAATTATGAGTTCATACGACATGGTTCTATAGAGCGGTCGGGAATGTTTATAAAATGTGTTGTGCGCAATATATAAGATAATGATATATTGTATTAAAAAATAAGAGGTGGGCAGGCAGACAAAAAAAGATGAGTGCCCAGCGACTGCCTGTCAAAAAAGAGGTGACTGAAGAGGGTGGCAGGGAGGTGGATGATATTTTTTTAAAAAAGCACGCATACCCTGCCGTAAATGTAAAACGAGGTGTTATGTGATAGAAAAGTAAGATTATTCGAACCGTCATGCTGTCCTGTGACAACAAAGGTTTAAAAACGAATTCTGTAATGGAAATAACATGATTTAACAGTTAACGCCCGCAAAGCAAAAGGTGGTTTGCGCGTGTAACTACTTTGATTATGGGTTTGTGAATATAAATATTTGCAACCGTTGTAACTCCATCATTTAGAAGTGGGTTGCCGGTTGGAGCGTTTTGAGCTGTGCTCGAAAGCATCGAACGAAGAAAAGGCGAAGTGAGATGACTTGAAACTGAACCAAACAAACCTGTCCTAGAGGACGGGTCGCATGGATGTTTCATGATTTTTACTTTGCGCACATATATTGTTTAATGATATGTTGGTGGAAAAAAAGAGCGTTTAAGACACACAATAAAGAGGTTGTAGTGTCCCCATAGGGAGTTGAACCCTGAAACGGCTGGGGAGGCCGAATCGTCCGCCAAGACAGGGGACACGATGATGTGTGATAAAAAAAGTCAACCAGAAACCTCAGTTTCTGGTGAAATTTCAAAAAGGGTACGGGCTTAACCCGCCACAGCGAAAACAGCCTCAAATCCAGGCCCCGCATTCACCTCCTATTTACCCGCCATTAATTGAAAAGAAAGCATAGGCTAATGAAGGAGTCTTCATTGTCATCGCTATTCTTAATGAAACGGTTTATGTTGGTAGATTGTGTTTGCTCTAAAGCCATATAAGTTTTTCCCTCGCGTTTTGGGGTTCTGAGAGCGGTATCATTACATTATATGTTGATGGAAAAAAGAAAGTAGGGCAAAGACGCCCTTATGATTTTGGTTTATTCTGTCCGTGTGCTGCCTTTCGGGCAGCCACAACTTCTTCATTTGATATCTTTTTATTTTTCGCCATCATTATTCTCCTTAAGAACTTCAAGAAAGAAGACCTTGTGTTCTAAGGTTTGTCTCCAACGTATTTTTTGAATCTGCGTCCAAACCCAATTTATTCAAAACCTCGGTCGTTATGCCTTTGTTTGATCGATGGGCGTTATACAAAAAGCCCATGATAGGAGCAATCTCGCCCCTATGTTCTGTGTTGTTCAGAAAGTTCGTTGCATCTGTTATTGATTTGTTCGAGTTCATTACATATTCCTCCATACAACCACACAGTTTTAGAACTAAGTGATATCTCATCCCCGTCATACCTTAAAGAAAGAACGACAGAGAGTCTTGCTTTGTTTAACAAAGCAGTAATGTGGTTGTGAACATAAAAACCAACCCAAACAACGTGGGTGGCAATAACTATTGAGTGGTATCTTTAGAAATAAACACTTATTAAGCTTTCGGCAGTGCGTTTAGAGCCCAAGAAGCTTCACAATTTTCGTCTTTAAATCGTCTGCAAATGCAGTACCATCGTGCGTCAAAGAATAAACCTTTCTTTTCCTGTTGCCGTCGCTCTCTTCATGATATGCCACAAGGCCTTTTTTTTGCATTGTGTCAAGAAGAGGATACACCTGCCCGCAGGAAAGCACCTTTCCTGTTGCCTCGCGAAAGCTCTTCATAATGTCGTATCCGTGCGCAGGCCCCCGGGAAAGAATGAGCAGGACATACAGCTTTGCAAGGTTTGTGATAAAAGACTCTTCTCTTTTCATAATCTGTTTTTGGAGCGAACATTTATATATTCTCTGATAATGTATTATTTAATGAGATATAAACATAAAATTTTTTCGAAAGAGACCCGTTCACACTTCTTGAAACGTATGACGGGATCACCGTGTAATTTAAGGGTCGCTTCCGTCTTTGAGATCTTATTGGAATATGAATAAAACTAACTAATCGCTCATACCTGTCATGATGGCGAGCGGTCTTTTTCTAAAAGAAAAACGTGTTGTGTAAAGATAAAACAGAAATCTGAGTGGCTTTCCCGAATTGGGGTCTAAAAAGCTAAAAACATGCTGTGACATGGTATGACAACCAGGAAATGCTGTTTCTAGCTCTTTCGGATCTCCTTTAACCCACCCATGTACGGCACTAGAGCATCAGGAACCATCACATTTCCGTCTTTTTTCTGGTAGTTTTCAAGAATTGCGACAATCGCCCTCGAAATCGCGATTGCTGTGCTGTTAAGTGTGTGCACAAGCCCTGCAGGGGACGCCCCCTCTTTTTCGCGGTATTTTGCATTAAGCCTTCGCGCCTGGTAATCTGTGCAGTTTGAGCATGAAACAGCTTCCCTGTATTTTCCCTGTCCCGGGAGCCATACTTCAAGGTCGTATTTTTTTGCAGCGACAACACCAATGTCGCCAGTACAGATATTTACAATACGATACGGAATTTTCAGACCCTGAAAAATTTTCTCAGCAATCAAAATCATTTTTTCGTGCTCGTCGTAGCTTTTCACTGGATCTGCGAAGACAAACATTTCAATCTTCTCGAACTGGTGGACGCGGAAAATGCCTTTTGTATCCCTGCCATGGCTTCCTGCCTCGGTTCGAAAGCATGACGAATAACCCGCATATTTTTTTGGAAGCTCTGATTTTAGCAAAACCTCGTCCATATGGATGCCTGCGAGCGCCTGCTCGCTTGTACCGACCAAAAAGAGCCTTTCATTTCCATCATTATTTTCAATCTTATAGATATCTTCCTCACCGGCAGGCAGAAACCCTGCGCCCTGCATTACGCGCTCGCGAAGTATCATGGGCGGTATGGTGAGTGTAAAGCCCTCTTTTGCAAGGATATCGAGTGCGTATTGCACTAGGGCGAACTCAAGGCGTACAGCAGCATCTTTTAAGTAATAGAACCGTGCTCCCGCAACCTTTGCAGCGCGCTCGATATCAAACAGATCGAGCGCCTCCCCGATGTCAATATGATCTTTTGCCTTAAAGTCAAACTCAGGGATTTTGCCCCATTTCCTTATTTCCTTGTTTTCGTCCTCGTCCTTGCCTGTCGGGACGCTTTCATGAAGTATGTTCGGCAGCTTTAGCATGTGTGTGTCGAGTGCATGTCTCACATTATTTGTCTCTTTTTCGGTGCTTTCGATATCAGAGGCTATTTTTCGCATGTCTTTAATATCTTTCTCAGCGTTCTTTCCATCTTTTTTCAGTTTTGCAACGCTTGCGCCTATATCATTTCTCTTTTTTCTTAGTTCATCAGTCTTTTTCTGAAGAGTGCGCCATTTTTTGTCTTTTTCAACCACATCATCAAGAATTTTGATGTATTCTGCGTTATTGCGCCTCTTAAGGTTGGTCTTAACCTCTTCATAATGCTCTCTTACTCGCTTTATATCAATCATACAGCCCTATATCTCGCACAGAGATTTATATCTTCTTCTGTAACTGTCGTCGGTACACATGCCACACAGCTTTTTTGAGCGATTTTTCCCTGGATTTGTAACAAAGGACGACTTGAAGGAGTCTCAAATAGTTGCATCTGGCGAGATTTCGGTACTTAGACAGTCAATTCTTAACGAGCAAAAACATGTTGACAAAAATCTTCACATTTTAGCCACAAAACTAGGCGAAATAGAAGGAAAACTTGATTCTTTTTCTATGGAAGGCACACCACCTGCACCGAATCGGGATTTTGAGACACTCACGCGCATTACAGTCCAAAACTATGAGGATTTGAAGAAAGAGCGCGAAAAAACAGCCGAAATTGAGAAAACGCTTTCAAAGGTCTTATCCTGCATGGATATTGACTCAACTCAACTAAACTCAACTAAACTGACTCAACTAAACTCAGTAAACTCAACTAAACTCAACCAAAATCAACTAAACTCAACTCTTGTCGAAAACAAAGGTATGACTTCCATGACAAGCCATGATGACTATGACAATTCATTTGAGGGTCGCGGTAGCTCAATTATGCCAGAATTTGTCGTGAGCACAAAGTTCAAATTGACTCAGGGTCATTATTCCGCCCTTTTCGTATTGTACAACATCCAGGCCGATGCCCCTGAAAGGGCTGTTTCAATAAGGACGATTGTAAAAGAGATATATGGGCCGAAAGCAGGGCATTCAAAAGAGTCGTTTTTATCAAGAATAATAAGAGAACTTGCTAAAAACGAGCTTGTTGTTAAGGGTCCAAGAGGCAGGACAACGCGCGTATATCTGTCTAAAGAAGGAATTGCATTT
>JAFCBV010000175.1 GCA_017610545.1 Candidatus Nanohalarchaeota archaeon
CCAAATTTTTGAATCCTGAAAAAACACAGCTTTTTGGATTTTGCAACCCGAAAAATTCCGCAGGAATTTTCATAGACTCATTAAAGAAGGGAGTTTCAACGGCCATAAATGAAAAAAACGTTTACAATAGAAATGAGGTATGTATGTGTATTCCAAAAAAGACACAAGGATCGGGATATTACGTGGCTGGACAGAGCAACACGATGACCCTCTCGCAGAGATTTTGCTCACATATGTCGAAAATCCAGAAAACTTTCCGTCACTGAAGAAATACTGGCCAAGTCCGGAAAATATATTTGATAATACCCCCGAGTCACGAAGGGACTTATCACGACTATTGTTTGGCGCAAAGTTTAATGTCTCCGAGGAAACACTGCAAACAGTCCTTTCGAGGTTGAATGAATACAGAGAGGAACTTGACGGAATAGAGGACACTAGACAGGCAAAGGAAATATACGACACACGCCACGGAGTTACGCCAGAGCCCATTTTTGCCGGCTGATTGTATGTTTGGCACAAGTGAAATAAACGCCGAGCAACCATACGGCAACAGAACAGTTTTAAAAGTAAATATCAAACAAGAGTATTATGCCGCTTCATCTATACAATACCCTAACTCGAAAAAAAGAACTTTTCAAACCGCTTAACCCTAAAGAGGTCAAATTCTACGGCTGCGGTCCGACAGTTTACGCAATGCCCCATATAGGCAACTTCAAGAGCTTTGTGATGTATGACACACTTCGCCGCTCACTTGAGTTTCTAGGATACACAGTGAAAGTCGTCATGAACATAACAGACATTGATGACAAGACAATACGCGACTCTGCAAAAGAAGGAAAGACACTGAAAGAGTTCACTGAGTTCTATACAAAAGAGTTTTTCCGCGGTCTTGGTATTCTAAACATAAAGCCTGCTGATGTTTATCCCAAGGCGACAGAGACTGTTTCTGAAATGATTGAGATGACAAAAAAGCTTGTTGAAACGAGTCATGCCTATGAAAAAGCAGGCTCTGTATATTACAGAATTTCATCGTTTAAGGAATACGGAAAGCTTTCAAAAATTGATCTTGCGAACATAAAAATCGGTGCATCTGTTGATGTTGATGAATATGACAAGGAAAATCCGCAGGACTTTGCGCTTTTGAAAAAATCTTCAGCAGAGGAAATTAAACGCGGAATATTCTATGAAAGCCCCTGGGGCAATATTCGTCCTGGCTGGCACATTGAGTGCTCTGCAATGAGCATGAAAGAGCTTGGCGAGACTCTCGATATCCATACCGGAGGGATTGACCTTGTTTTCCCACACCACGAAAACGAGATTGCACAATCCGAATCATATACAGGCAAGCCATTTGTGAGGTATTGGGTGCATGGTGAGCACCTTCTGGTCAATGGCGAGAAGATGTCAAAAAGCAAGGGCAATTATTTCACACTTGAAGACCTTCTTGAAAAATACAATGGCGAAGTAATACGCTATATGTTCATCTCAACCCACTACAGGAAGCAGCTAAACTACACAGAGGGATTTGCGAAGAACGCGCTTGACAACTACAACAAGCTCTGGGAAGCGAGAGAGAACCTGCGAATCGCGATTGAGCGCGCCGGTGATGAAACAAAACCAATTGATGGCGAATTGATTGTTGTTTCTGAAAAACTTCTTTCAAAATTCAGGCAGGCGATTGAGGATGATATGAATACCCCGCTTGCACTCTCGAATATTCATGCGCTTGCAAAGGAGATTAATTCTTACATAGATGCCTCTGGAAAGAACAAGAATGCTCTTATTAAAGCAAACGCGGTTTTTGACGATATGTCCCGGGTTCTTGGGCTGTTTGAGAAAAAGGAAGATGTTGCAATTGATAAAGGCATTGAGTTGCTTATTGAAAAGCGCGAACTTCTTCGAAAATCAGGAAAATACAAGGAGTCGGATGAGATTCGCGCGCAGCTTCTTGAAAAGGGGATTGTTCTTGAGGACAGCAAAAACGGTGTTGTGTGGAAGAGGAAGAGGAAATAGTTTACAAGTTATTTGTCTAAGCAGATTTTAGGGGTGTTGTTCAATGGGAACGACTATAACAAAGAGATAAATTTATAGACCGTTATTATAAAAACGACTATTAAA
>JAFCBV010000033.1 GCA_017610545.1 Candidatus Nanohalarchaeota archaeon
ACATGCGCACCCTACAGCGAAAAAAAGGAAACGGAGTGTATTATTATCTTCAGCACTCATTTCGGAAGAACGGTAAAGTCATAACAAAAGAAAAATATCTTGGCAAGGCAATGCCAGGAAACATTGATGAAATAAAAAAAACTTTTCTTGAAGCGTGCCGGAAAGCACACACACACGACGTGTTCGAAAAAATAAGAAGTGGTTTTCAGCACGAATGGCAGAGTTATCCAACGTCAATAAAAGAGAAAATAAAAGAACAGATTGCAATTGCGTTTACATACAACACAAACGCTATTGAGGGCTCTAAAATAACGCTTGGCGAAACAAGAGAGTTGGTTGAGCACAAAATCGCCCCGAACAAGCCGCTTTGCGATGTAAAAGAGACAGACGCACACGCAAAAGTTTTTCTTGCAATGCTGAATAAAGAGTCATTCAATACAAGGCTTATTCTGAAATGGCACAACGAACTGTTTAGGGGCACAAAACATGACCTTGCAGGCAAATTTCGTGAGTATCGCGTTAGCGTGGGCGATTATATCGCACCTGACTGGCAGGAGGTGGTTTCATTAATTCATGCGATAATGAATTTTTATAATGAAAACCAGAACATGCATCCTGTTGAACTTGCAGCAAGAATGCATTATCGTTTCGAGAAAATACACCCATTCGGAGACGGCAACGGAAGAGTGGGGCGCCTGATAATAAACTACATCCTAGGGCACAGCGGTTACCCGATGCTCATAATTGAATACAAAAAGAGAACGTCATATTACAAGGCGTTGGATAAAAGCGAGAATGACTTTTTTAATTATTTTGCCCGAAGATATTTGGCAGCGCACAAAAAATATCTATCTCAATAGCACGCGATATTTATATCATTCGCCCAACAAAAAACGCATGGTCCTTCTCAAAGGGGTTAAGATTGACATCAGAAGTTATGTTAAACATTTTCGATAGCTTCTGCTTTTCCTGCACAAAAATATCCCTTGGCTTTGCCGCAACATCAATGCTCCGCGCCTTGATAGCAATCATCATATGCCCGCCCTTTTTCAGGAACACTTTTGCATTTCGCATAAGAATCTCTGACTGGTCGCGCTGGGCAACGTCACAGTATACAAGGTCAACTTTCTCAACTCTCTGCGCCCAGTTTTCAGGCATGCGCGCGTCTGCAAGTATTGGGACAATGTTTTTTCTTTGCGAGGACACCTGCATAAGGTCGCGCACCATACGTGCAGAAAACTCTATGCCATATATCATGCCCTCAAACCCGACAATGTCCGAAAGGTGGCTTGCGGTTGTGCCTGTACTAATTCCAAGATAAAGTATTTTCATGCCGCGGCGAAGCGGAACATCAGTAAGCCCTTTCTGCATTGCAGCTCCAAGCTTTGACTTTTTCGGGTCCCAAACGCGCCACTCATCCCTGCCTTTTCGAAGCACTCTTTCGTCATAAGCTTTTTTTCTGGGAGCAATACTTCTTGTTGCAAAGTCCCTGCCAAATCTCTGTATTTCAGGAATCATTATTTTCGCCTCTTTTTACACGCAGACCTTCCGCGTCCTTTAGCGGGGGGTCTTACATTTTGTTTCGGTTTTACAAATGCGGAACCATTATCCCGCGTATCAGCATTATTGGTTGGACGATGGGTCGTGCCCGATCGAAAACCGGAAGTTTTCGAGCCCTCTGAAGTTCGCGGCTTTTGAGAATGATTTGAATGATGCGAATGTGAAGTCGGACGATTTGAAACCGCCGAATTAAATGAGCTATGTCCCTGAGGGCGCGGTCTCATGGACGATTTCTGGCTCAAAAGCGCACTGTCAACACTTTTTTTAAGGGAGTCTCCCCGAAATTCACCACCGTAAAAATCAAGTTTAAGTGCAATTGACAGTTTTCCTGCAAGTATTCGCGCAATCTTTCCTTTTTTATCCCTTGGTGCTGACTGCAAATAGCGTGTGTTGAATATAACCCCGTGCTTTGGGCTTGAGCCTGTGCCGTGCTTGAACCGGAAGAACGCTCTTTCTGCGCCAAGTATCTGTATGGTCGATGCAGGGAACTTCGCAAGGCGCTCGAGTGAGCCTGCATGTGCAAGAAGCCTGGCCGACATCATGCCGCCAAGTATTGCGTGTGTGTTCGGGCACACTTTTTTTGATTTCATTTCAATATACTTCTCAAGTTCTTCGCGCGCTTTGAAGTCTTCCAGAATCTTTTTTGCAAAAACGCGAATCTCCTCAAGATCTTCTTTTGAGATGTCAGAGCCAAGAGAATCATGCGGCTCTGCGCCGCGAACATCACTTCTGTAAAGCGTTGTTGAAATATATTCTGAAAATGCCTTGTTGTCAGACAGCTTATAGCCTGCTTCCGGGAAGTACTGTCCGTACCACTCGCGAAGGCGCATTGCAAGCGTGTTTGTAGTGCGCTCTATTTCATCGAGCGCATTGATTGCGTGAACGATGAGTTTATCGTTAACAGGCTCTTTCTGCATTGAACTTTTTGAGAGTTCAAAGTTGACTGCATGGACGAATGAAAGAAATTCCATTCTGTTTTTAAACAGCCGTTGCTTTTCTGCAATTAAAATCATATTTTTTCGAAGTGCATCTCCGGCAGGGTTTGGGAACTCGTGCTTGTAGCCTTCTTTTTTTATTTCAAAAAGGACATCTTTTTCTTTTAGCTTTGAGGCAATTTCGCTTTCCTCACGCGACAGCTTTGGCTGCATACAATCTTGCATTGCACGTGCAGCAAGCTCAGGCTCTTTTGGGAATGAGACAAACGCACGTTCGCGTCCATTCCCGTCAGAGGCAAAAACTCCTATCGGAGAAAAAGAAACATAAATCGTCATAAGATGTATTCGGCAAAGAATGTTTAAAAGGTTAGCGGGAGCCTAAGATAATCTAGATGCGGGCGTCATAGGCCTTAACCAGAATCTTTTCCTTGTAAGGCGTGTTTTCAAGAACAGAGTTGACTTCAGAACATAAATTGTCTGCACAAAGCTCCGGGTTGTTGGGATTGCCTGCGACAATGATGTAAAATGGATTTTCTTTGTCAAAAAGATCTCCAAATCCGTGGCCGAATGCAATGTCAAGCGCGATTTTAAGTTCCTCAAGGGCATATTTTTTGGGCGTATGATTGCGGTTTATTCCAAAGAATTTTGGCAAGTCCATATCTATCTGGAATGGATCCATGTCAACGCCCTGATATATTGCGCCGATTGCAGGGTGAAACCCCGGAGATTCAATTCCGATTTCACGTGTTTCTAAGCCAAGGCTGTCTTCAAGTGATTCCACAAACTCCCGTGCATAGGTGTCAATAGTTTCAGAAGTGGGTTTTGCGCCGGGATGAGTGTCGCCGTAATTTTTCGTTGCAGCACCGCACTCTTTATGCCATGTTCCTGTTTTTGTTCCCGAGCTTTCCACAAATGCTTTGCGGCTTTCTTCATCTAAAAGAATGAATGTGCCTGCTGATCTTACGTAGTAGTGCTTTTCGTCGGTACCTGTTGGTATTATCCGCTCATCAATACAGACAATTATCGGCTCCTTTCCGGTTAAATCATAGACTGCTTCAGTTTCTTCAAGTTTTTCTACGAGCCCATCTATTCCAACTGCGTCTTCAATGAGTTTTTGTTGCACATCCCACGCAGATTGGCGCACATCATCTGAAACCATTTTCACATCTTTGGCACATAACTTAAAATACGTTGTGGTTGCCCACATGTTTTGAGCATAATTTTGTATGCCTTGTGGGTGCCGCGTTGCAATACAAAGCATAGCATTTTACTCTTGATTCAAGAGGCACGGGTATTGGCTCACTAGAAGAATTTTTGGCACCAGAACGCATTTTTTCAATTTTTTGATGTCAAACACATATTTAACACAAAAACAAAATAATTACATCATTTATGGAAATAAACCAAATATATTTGGTTTGGAACAATGAACTTCGACAAAAACATACTTTTTATACAAAACAACCAAATATTTTTGCTATGGAACGATCAAGGAAACAGTTTCGGGTCAGTTATATATACCCCTCAGCCCAATATGTGCTAGACGGTTAGAGGGAGGTAGCTCGTTCTATCTAACTCTGCCGCAAGATGGTTATCCCCAACACACATTACAATATCTTGCGGGCACAGAAAAACAACAATAACATTGTGCCTTGCAGGGGGCTATCCGGTCATAATCCATGACGGGATAGAATCAACCAAACAAAAGGAATAGGTGAAAAAACAATGCAAGAAACAATACGACGAGTAGCATCCGGAGCACTAGGTTTGTTAATGGGTGGAGCAACACTCATGGCACCAGGAATTGCCACAGCAGATCTTGCTTCTTTTGCAGATATGAAACCGTCTGACACGTTAATCGTGGTAGGCGCGAACGCAATCACACAGGATGTGGTTGGAGCAATAAACATCGGCGGTGCACTTGCACAGCACGGTGCAACAACAACCGTGACAAGCTTGGTAGGAGCAACTGGTGCTGTAACAGGCGGAACAAGCCTTGCAACATCAACAACCCCTCTATACATGTATGACCCAATAACAAGCGCAAGAACCACAATCGCAAAGGGAGACCTTTCAGTTCTTGATTCTGGTGTTGTTCAGGACGACTCTGGTGTTGACTACAAGTATGATCAGTACATCACACTTGGTACCGGAACAGTCACATACAACAAAGAGGCTGACATGTCAGACCCGGTTCTTTCGGTCAACATGACATCACTTACAACAACTCCGCTTTATACATCAAAGGTTGTCTTCAACAACGCGATAAACATGTCTGACACCACAAAAGCATTCGGCGGAAACGCAATAACGCTCTTTGGAAAGGAATATACAATAGGAAGCACATCAACAAACACAAACCTCATCCTTTTCGGGTCAGGAGACGCAGCAACACTTGCTGACGGAGAAGAGACAACAGTTACAGTTGGCGGAACATCATATACTGTAAAAATGATCGGTGTTTCAAGCGCAACAGTGGCAGTTATATCTGTTGATGGCGATAGCAGATCTTTAACAAAAGGAAGCTCTTACAACATAAAGGGACTTGACATATATGTCAATGACCTGTATTTCTTCTCCAAGGAAGGGTCTGTCAGCAGTGCAAAACTCAGTTTTGGCTCAAGCAGAATAACTCTCACTAACGGAGAGGCTGTGAAGACCGGAACATCAGACACAACCGTTGAAGGAACTCTTGTGACAATCGGCGGAACCGCTGAAGTTGCAACAATTGAAGTTGCAGTATCTGCGGCAGACTCAAGCACAGCATTTCTTCAAGAGGGAACAGCATTTGTAGATCCCGTGTTTGGTAGCTTCAAGTTGGCTTTTTCAGGAATCAACCCCTCTTTGACCGATTCTGGCAGGGACACAGTAATAGTTGCAACATCCGGGAGTGATAGAGCAACAGTCACAGCAACAGACTACAACGGAAACACAAAGAGCCTGGATTTTGCACGCGACCCAACAACAACAGTAGACGACAACGTAATCAACTTTCAGGATGTAAATCAATACAACTACAATGTTGTTGAAGGCGCAGCTGTTACAAAAAGCCACTATCTTGTTGCAGATGCAGGAGATTTCTCACACCTTTTCCAGGTGACCGGACTCTCAAGCCTAGGTACAACAAGTGCAAAGGCAACCCTTAAAGACGTTTTCACTGGCACAAGCTATGAAATTACACTGAATGACGCAGGACAGGGAAGTAAAGTCATTGACGGGCAAGTGTACTATGCAAACGTGACTGCTACAGCAATTCCGACAATCAGGTTGACCTGGGGTGCTGGAAGCCCAACGTACGCAGATGTTGGTTCCAAAACAACAGTGTTCCCGGGCATCAAGCTCAAGAACGGAGAATATATGTATCTGACAGCTAAAGATCAGGAAGTGACCCTTGCAAACAACACAGCAGCTACAATCAAATTGCCTGCAGGAGCCGCACTCGGAACCGCTGGAGATATCAGCGTAGTCTATCTCGACTCTCCGGACCAATTCAACATAACTGTTGGCTCGACACTATATAGCGGAGAAACAACCTATGCCGTTCTCGTTGGTGCACAGTACTACAACATTTCCATGAAGGACGCAATTGACGCAGCAACAGAAATTGTCCAGATTAGCCTTGCAACAGGAGCAACCGGCACAGAAATTGCAACACCTGCTGTGATGGTGATGGAAAAGAAGGACGACAACTCTGCATACAATACCGTCGTTGTCACGACAGGTGACGATGCAGATAGCATAACACTGGGCACCGTACCATATATCACGGGCGCAACCTCTGGCAGTCAATCAAGCACAAGTGACTCAAGTGTCACAAGATACGTGGACCTTTTCGGAACACTTATCACTGTAGACACGGACGCAAGCGGAACTGTCACAATGTCATACCCGAACAGTCAGGCAATCGCAGGTGTGTATACACTTGAGACCGCAGCAGACGTACCCGCAGTTGGCGTTGCTTCAGCAACAGGAACCGGAACCGTGAACCAGCCATCCCTCAACGGAGGCCTATCCAAGGTTGACACAGAAGTCACAAGCGCAGACAAGACCGAGAAGAATCTCATCCTTGTCGGCGGACCAGCGGCTAACGCATTGGTTGCAGAACTTGCAGCTGCAAACAAGACCCACAGCATGGACACATGGATGGCTGACCTTGTCGGCAAATATGTGATTCAGGCAGTTGAGGACGCGTTCGCAGAAGGCAAGACCGCAATCGTTGTTGCCGGATACGAATACGCACAGACACAAGCAGCTTCCCTCAAACTCGCAACAGAGGCATTGAGTGGTGAAGAAGTACAGAGCGCGTAGGCGTTAAGAAAAACTCTCTAACAGAAACGGGCGAGAAATCGCCCGTTTCTTTTTTCTTATTTTATAGATATTCATTTTTCAGGCCAGCATTT
>JAFCBV010000176.1 GCA_017610545.1 Candidatus Nanohalarchaeota archaeon
TAAACGTAAAACTATAGACTTCAACATCGAAGTATCGGATAACTTCTGGTCTATTTCACCACAAATCTTATAAATCAGTCTAAAAAGTTAAGGAAGAATAAAAATGACTAATTCACTAACATTATTAATAAAATCCATAAAGAAAGTTTACAACAATATAATTGTGGTATTTAATGATGAAATTTACCAGTCTAACAAGAAACTTAACAAAGAACGAAATTGATATAATACCATATGAATCTTATCAAACATTCAAATAAGTTGTAGAAGAATAAAATTCATAAATATCAAAGAAATATTCATAATTATCATTAAAAAGATTGTAAAAAAAATAATGGAGGATTATTTCATTTATTTGATAAATGTATTCAAAAAGATTATTAAAATGAAATTTCAGAATTTCATCAAAATTTTTATCTACGCACTTAAAAAGATTACTTAAAATGAATTTGAGTATTTTCTTAATCTTTTGAAAAGAAATTAAAACTTATCTAATAGGAAAACATTGAGGACTTATATGAACGAACTTGAAAAATTTTATGTAAAAGGCGTAAGAATTTTGTCACCATTCGATTATAACAAACTTTACGAAGTTGTACCAAAGATACATCATAAAACTATCTTAGATGTTTGTCTTTGGACAGGAATGAGATATGTTGAAGTTCAGAGACTTTATGAACATCCAGAATGGATCATGAAAAATAGAAATTGCATCTTTTTGCCGGAAGAAGCACAATTGAAAGCAAAGCGAAGACAATTACAACGGTACATATATCCGATACCACCGCAACTGACATCGATTTTGCCTTATTTCTTTGGTAATCCAGCACCCCCGGCCCAGGACAATTGGAATGAAAACCTGAAACGGTGGGCACTAAAGGCAGGTATTGTTGAACGAGAACAGTTCCATGAGAATTGTAATACTAATCTAAGAGTTATATCAGGTTTTAAGGGCATAAGCTCTAAGATGACCCGAAAGACCATAGAAAGCTGGATGTTCGCTATCAGGATACCTGAGAACGAGATATGCCTGCGACAGGGACATGACAGAGCTACAAGCCTAAAGCATTACCAGGGGCTCCCATTCACGCCCTACGAGAAGGGTGAGATATTTACCAGACTGAATTCATGGAACGTTGAACAAATTGAAGAATTTTATAGGTGAAAAGCACAACGGCATTTAATAATAGATAGATTTATATTTTATAATAAAGAATAAAAAAGTAATGGAGGAATTCCATAAATGATTGAAACAATAAAAGATATATTTGTTCCGCAGGACATATTTGATTGGATAGGACTGATCTTCATAGTGGTTTTGTGGAGTCTATATGTTAAGTTCGAAGTTATAGACAAAAGAGTGTGGAAAGAGAATAAAACGCTATCAATACTGCTATTCGTAGCGGTTTATATAGTATCATTGGGTGGATATCAAGTTATAAAGATGCTGGGGTATTTGTTATTTTAACAATAGAAACAATAACGGACTTGGTGATTCCAAATAGGATAGAAGAGCTAATTTTGGTACTTGCCCTCTTGGCAGTGTGGATTTATTACTTTGGACTTAGAGAAGAATCTAAAATAAGAGTGAACAATGGCATGTCAATAATGAATACGGTCTACACTGTTTTGATATTATCTGCCTTTATGACAGTCGTATCATTTGCATTGCTTAATATAATACCTTCAATCTTAGGATGTCTACTGCCATGACTTATGACGAAAAAGTAAATGAAATAATAAGACATCTGAAAGCAGGTTCACCTTTCCATGCAAGGGCAGATTTGAACCGTTTAATCAGAGACCTTGGATATGAATAGATGCGAAGTATTAAAATAGAGATGCATAGCCATTGTATATACTAAACTATACACATGAGAGTACAGATTATTTAGTGTATATACTCAAGCACACACTCTTTTTTCAATACAAAAAAATATAGATAAAAATGAATAGATGATAAAATGTATATAATAAATCATATATATTGCAATAAACAACTACAGTAGCTACATCAAAATGAAAAACATCTGCAATAGCATCTGTGTTATCTATGATTTATACAGGTGTTTAATATTTCAATAGT
>JAFCBV010000177.1 GCA_017610545.1 Candidatus Nanohalarchaeota archaeon
TAACAAATTATGATATTGGGTAAGTGATATTTCGTATACCACTGCATTAAATTTTGATCCTTTGCATTTCTCAACATTCAGGACTGCAACATCAGTGTCCCACGGCTCATATAACTGTTTTACTGATTTTAAGTCAAATACTCTTTTGTAGCCATGAACCCAGACTTCATGGAAATTAGAATGGCTTTTAATAGTCTTTCTTAATGAATTTCTATTAATCAGGCTACCGTATCCAATTAGTTTTATTTTGGCACTCATTTTGTTAATTCTGGTGTTCGGCCTATTTATAGATAGCCCATATCAAAGCCATAGAATCAAATTCGGCCAACAACAGCATTGTCTTTTTTTGCTGCAAAAGAAATCTTGTTTGACTTGTGTTTCACTTTATTGTGCTCAACAGATGATACCCACGCGGGCAGGACAAGTTCGATTGTCAGCCCCTTCGGTGCCTTGTCAAAGGACACTGTTGCCCGGACTCCGCCTTTTACTCTGTCAAGATGCACGTCAACGACGAGGTTGTCAATCCTTTTGCCCTCGCGGTACATATATCCCCAATTATCAGGTATCTTTGGTTCAATTACAAGCCTCTTTTGCGGAAGATAAGGTTTTATGCCAAAAAAATATGAATCCATTGAATGAATGAACAGTGCATGCGACCACAGCATATTGGGGCAGCCCATAAGTTCCCCTGTGTCTGCATTTCTGCACTCTGTCATTGAGCCGCAGTTTTTCTCAAGGTCTGCTGCCATGTCCTTTAAGCACGCAAGGCCTTCATCAACTATTCCTGTTGAGAAATATGCTACTGACGCCCATCCTGTTGTCAGGCCCCACACAGCGCCTGTGTGATATCCGTCTGGTGCGTATTCTTTGTCTTTTTTCGAGCGCGTCCTTACCCCGTAAAGCGTGGAGAAATCAGAACTTATTTTTTTCATTACTTTTTCTGCCTTGTCTTTTTTAACCTGCCCGAACATCACGGGCACAAGAGCGTTCGCACTAAGAGTTGATGCAGGCATATCTGAGTGCGTGTCATACAGGAACCCTGCTTTATTGTTCCAGAACACAGTATTGATTCTTTTTTTCATGAGTGCTGAAAGTTTTGGCTTTCTGGTTTTCAGTGCCTCTGTCCAGAGAGCTTGTATCTCTATGGCAGAGCCTTTTCTTTCGATGCTGTCCATCCATGTTTCCTCTGGCGTGTTTTTGACGACATAATTCATGAGCTCAAGCTTTGCAAGTATGCCTTTTGTGACTTTTGAAAGCTCTTTTTCAAGCGATTTCTCGCCTGTTGCGTTAGTGTATTTTTCAAGAGCAATCAAAAAGAGGGGGTCTGTGTCAGCAGCATAATATTTCGCTTTCCCGTGCATATCTATGGTGCAGGGGATTCTTTTTTTGTAGTATTTACCAAGTGTCCGAAGTATGTCGCGCGCTGCAGAAAAGTCACCTGAGTCTATGAATGCAAGCGCAGACCATAAAGAATCGCGCCCCCAGAACTCAAGGAACCACGGATATCCTGCAAAAACACCGGTCCCTTTCTCAGATGTGTGAACATAAGATGCAAGGTTTGCTTCAGACCAATGAAACGCTTTGTCCAGCTTTACGTCAGGCGTATGTATGCTCTGTAACTTCAGTACCGGCTCGTCATCAGGAATCTCGTCATCTGAAAACGTTTCCCAGTTTCTTGCAGAATAATCAAAGTCATCAATCATTTTTCTTTTTGATGTGCCTGACCCGGCATATATGAAAGGAATCTTTACTGACTCGCGCCCTGAAAGCTCAAGGCGAACAATATATTTTCCTGCGATAAAGCACCTTTGCTTGTTTTCAGGATAATGATCTTTGTATATTGGCTCTGCTACAAACTGCACAGAATATTTTTTTCCTGCATATCCTACTCCGAACATTGCAAAACCAGATTCAGACTCTGCTGTCACTGCCTCGCGCACTTCGTCAAAAGCGGCGTTGTAGTTTCTGTCGTGCCAGTTTTCATCTTTAGTCCTTATATTGATTGCCGCTTCTACTTCAACGCACACATCCAGTTTCTTGTGCGTCATGTTTTTCAAACCCATGACAGAAACTACTGCATC
>JAFCBV010000034.1 GCA_017610545.1 Candidatus Nanohalarchaeota archaeon
TCTTATGACGCGAGTTATTGCCGTTAGTTCTGGAAAAGGCGGGGTCGGAAAAACCACAATGACTTCTAACCTTGGTGTTGCTCTAAATGACTTCGGCCAGAAAGCAGTTGTTGTTGACACAAACCTCACAACACCAAATCTTGGCTTTCATCTTGGAGTTCCGCTTTACCCAAAAACACTTCATGATGTAATGAAAGGCGAAGCATCTATTGATGACGCCACATACATTCATCCTTCCGGCCTGAAAGTTATTCCTGCGGGAATCTCAATGGCAGACCTTAAGTCAACAAATCCAAAAAATCTTTCAAAGGCAGTGATTAGTCTTGTGGGTGATCATGATATTGTGCTTCTTGATAGTGCGGCAGGTCTTGGGAAAGAGTCCATGGCAGGGATACATGCCGCAGACGAACTTCTGGTTGTTACAAACCCGCAACTTCCTGCAGTGACTGACGCACTCAAGGCAATAAAGGTCTCTGAAGAAGAAGGGACAAAAGTTGTCGGTGTTGTACTTAACAAGATTAAAGGAAAGAGTGCAGAGCTTTCAGTCAGTGATGTTGAGGCTTTGCTTGGTTATCCTGTAATTGCACAGATACCCCATGATGACACAATGGTCGAAAGCCTTGCCGCGAAGATGCCTATTGTTGCATATGCTCCTAACGCGAAATCGTCTATTGAAATAAAGAAGCTTGCCGCAGCACTTGTTGGTGTGGACTACAAGCCTCCGTCGTATAGAGGACCTTCGTTCTTGTCAAAGATTTTCGGATTTCTAAAGTGAGTTAACTCACACAGCTATTCTTTTTATACAAAATCACTAGTTTAGATTTTTCTATATCCTGTCAGAGAACCTATGTATTTATATAATTTACGCCTATTGCGTGGTAGCATAAGCTATTTAAAGGGTTCCATCTCAATATATCAACATAAACCGAAAAAAATAGATGATAGGGATATTGGCAAGGAACTAACACCAAAAAAAGTTCTTTTAGGGAGATGTGTTCATGGCAAAAAACATTCCGGTCGGAACAGTTATACAGAAGATGCTAAAGGATGCTAAAGGTCCGCTTTCAACTTATGAGATTGCAAAGCGCGCGAAAATATCGTGGTCAACTGCGAACACGCATTGCTATAAGCTCAAAGACCAAAACGTTGTTGAAGGCGAACTTGAAGTTGCAGAAGTGGGTGCAGGCAGAAAAATGATGTGGTGCCTTAAAGGGTAAATTGTGCTTTCTAAAGAGTTCGGGTGTATCAAAATAGTTTTTGCCTTGATTCTCATCAATGTTGATTCAAGAAGTTCACTTATACTTAATGAGTTTCAACAGTTGTG
Source organism: Candidatus Nanohalarchaeota archaeon (assembly GCA_017610545.1). Taxonomy (GTDB): domain Archaea; phylum EX4484-52; class EX4484-52; order EX4484-52; family B79-G9; genus JAFCBV01. The sequence goes on from JAFCBV010000034.1 coordinate 1,325, forward strand.
GATAAAGATCATGAGACCGCGGTTTGCTGTTTCGATTTCAAACTTTTCGGAAATACATCCTGTATTTCAGAAACCCTAAAAATTCCAAATGAATTTTGGGGTCGCAAAAACGCAAGCGTTTTTAGCGATGCAGGAAATCTGTGAAGCAGATTTCTGAAACTCCATCCGCCACGAATTTCTGCACTAAAAGTACACGATTTTTGGCAGTTGAAGATATCTTTAAAAAGAAATAATCTCAATAAGTCTTGTTTAATTAATTAAAATGCGCATGCGGATTCTAAATGTAAGAATATGGCGCAAAAGGTGATATAATGGAAATGATGCCTGAAAGCATGGGATATGACCGTGCAATTGTTGTATTTTCTCCTGACGGAAGGTTGTTTCAGGTAGAGTATGCCCGCGAGGCTGTCAAGCGCGGCTCAACTGCAGTTGGTGTTGTTTTCAAGAACGGAGTTATTTTCGGGGTAAAGAAGAAAGAGAGCGCACTATTAAGCCCTGTTGAAAAAATATTCATGCTAGATAAGCATATTGCTACCGCAACAAGCGGACTTATCGCAGACGCAAGAGTTCTTGTTGATGCTGCAAGAGTAAAGGCACAGCAAAATATGCTTGTCTATGACGAACCAATTTCGGTTCCGGCACTTTCAAGATTCATTGCAGACCGTCAACAGGTTTATACGCAATACGCAGGTGTTAGGCCATACGGCGTATCATTTTTAATAGGGGGGGTAAACAAGAAAAACAAGCTTTTTGAAACAGACCCCTCCGGAATACTGCTTGAGTGCAAAGCACGGGCAATCGGAGTCTCGGCAGATAAGATAAATGATGTGCTTGAGAAGAAATACAAGCAGGATATGGACGAGAAATCCGCAATCCAGCTTATTGCAGATGTCCTTAAGAAAGAAATTAAGAGCTCAGAAAAATTGTATGTCGTGGTAATTACACACAAAAACCAGAAAGGATATGAGCATGATGAGCTCAAAAAAATGGGAATATCCATTTAATCAAAACATTGTACTATGTCAAGAAAAGAGGTTATCGCAAAATATTCATCATTTGGGAAGAAATTTGAAGTTCTTGTTGATTCAGAAAAAATATCTGATTACAAATCAGGAAAACTACCCCTTACAGATATTGTGATTGGTAACGGAATATTTCTGGATTTGAGTTCTGCTGTGCGGGCTCCTAAGGAAGTACTGCTTCAGGTTTTTAAGACAGATGATTTTGAAAGAGTTGCCTCTGAAATTATCAGGCGCGGTGAAATACAGTTAACACAGGACGCGCGCAGAGAATTGCTTGAGCAGAAGAAAAGGAAAATAATTGCTCACATCTCTGCCAACTGCATTGATGTAAGAACCAATGCGCCGTTGCCGCCCGGCAGGGTTGAGACCGCAATGAACGAAGCAAAGGTGCGGATTGACCCCTTTGAAAGTGCGGAATCCCAGATAAAATGCATCCTAAGTGCTCTTGCACCCATAATTCCAATACGCTTTGAGACAAGGCGCGTTGCATTCAAGATACCCATAAAACTTGCTTCGCAATGCAAAAATAGCATAAGCCGCATTGGCACCATAATAAAAGAGAGCTGGAGCGAAAGCTTCTGGCTAGTTGAAACAGAGTTTCCTGCAGGAATGCAGGACGGGCTTTTTGGAAAGCTTAACTCAATAACGCACGGAGATATTGAAAGTAAAATCTTGTAAAAATCACACAATTTATTAAGGTGAAGATATGGAAAATGAAAAAACAGTAAAAGAGCAGCTTGAAGAAAGAGAAGCTGATACCGGCACACCCTCAAGCGAAGGCACAAGAATCGTGTTTATCGGAGACGAAATAGCATCCGGCATGGATATACTCCCCGGATTTGGAACATACAGAGACGGTGAAAAGATATATTCTAAATATGTCGGGCTTATTCGAACAGGCGACCGTGTTGTGTCTGTAATACCACTTAAAGGCGTTTACATGCCTCGTGTAAGAGACTATATAATCGCTGAAATCACGGGCGCGACGTTTTCGAACTGGACGTGCGACATAAACTCCCCATATGATGCTGCAATGTCTCCCATGGATGTTCGCGAGTACATTGATCGCGGAGAAGATATCTCAAAATATTACACAACAGGAGATCTTCTACTTGTAAAGGTAACAGCAGTCACAAAGTCTAAATACATAAATGTCGGCACCAAAGACCCGCGCTGCAGAAAACTTGTCGGCGGCTTTGTAGCCAATATCTCTCCAAGCAAAGTGCCGCGCCTGATTGGAAAAGCAGGCTCTATGATAAACATGATAAAAGATCGCACAGGATGTATGATCTCTGTCGGCCAAAACGGTCTTGTATGGCTTCGAGGAGAAAAAGAGACTATTGCGGCAGACTGCATAAAAATTGTGGATGAGTTCGCGCATACAAGCGGGCTCACTGACAGGGTGTCTGAATATCTTGATAAAAAGATAGGAAAAGTCACCCCAGCAGCCATCCAAACAGAAAGTGAGGAAACTGCAGGAGATGGTTCTAATGAGTGAAAAAAAATCCGGTAAAAGGCCTGATGGACGAGCATATAATGACATGCGCCCTGTAAAAATGCAGGTTGGTGTGCTTAAGCACGCAAACGGCTCAGCTTATGTTGAGTTTGGTAAAACACACGTTTACGCATCAGTTCACGGACCAAAAAAAGTACACCCGCGCCATATGGAAGATGGTGAAAAAGCAATACTTCGATGCAGGTACAATATGATCCCTTTTTCCGTAAATGACCGAAAGAGACCGGGATATGACCGCAGAAGCGTGGAAATCGCAAAAGTAATATCAGAGGCCCTTCAGCCAATGGTATTTCTTGAAGAGTTTCCAAAAAGCGCAATAGACATTGATCTTGAAATCACACAGGCGGATGCAGGCACCAGAGTGGCTGCGCTTACAGCAGCATCCCTTGCACTTGCTGATGCAGGAATCCCTATGCACGACATGGTCGCAGCTGTAGCTGCAGGACGTGCAAACGGCGAGATTCTTCTGGACCTCACAAAAGAAGAGGAAGATGCCAAAGATGCTGTTGACATGCCTGTTGCGATGGCACACAGAGACAATAAGGTCATGCTCCTGCAAATGGACGGCGACATGAGTAAAGAAGACCTCAAGCAAATGTTAATTGTTGCAAAAGAAGGCTGCTCAGAACTAGCGGAAATGCAGAAAGCAGCTCTCAGAGAAAAATACAAGGTGGAATAATATGAAAGCAAATAAAGAATATATTCTGGAAATGCTCAAAGCCTCAAAAAGGCTTGACGGACGGGCTCTTGATGAAATGCGCCCTGTAAAAATTGAAATAGGCATAAGCGAAAACGCAGAAGGCTCGGCTAAGGTAACAATCGGAGACACTGTTGTCATTGCAGGCGTCAAGATGGCCACTGCAGAACCATATCCTGACAGCCCCGATAAAGGTGTTATGACAACCTCTGCAGAATTTATGCCGTGCGCATCCCACAAATTTGAAGGCGGAAGGCCTGGCGAGGTTGAAGTCGAGCTTGCACGAGTTGTTGACAGAGGTATAAGGGGGTCAGAATGCCTTGATTTTGAAAAGCTCTGCATAACTCCCGGAGAAAAAGTGTGGCTGAGTTTTCTGGACATACTTGTGCTTGACCATGACGGAAACCTTATAGATGCCGCAGGAATCGCAGCAGCAGCAGCTTTTCTTGATGCAAAGTTCCCTGCACTTGATTCTGAAGGCAAAGTGGACAGAAGTATCCCTCTCACAGACAAGAAGATTCCTATGTCCGGAATTCCTCTTGCAATAACAGTCCGAAAAGTCAACGGCGTTCTTATGCTTGACACAACAGAAGCTGAAGAAGAATCTGTTGACGCGCGCATAACAATTACAACAAAGGACAACGGAAACATAACATCCATACAAATGGGTGGCACTGGCGGCTTTACTGATGCCGAAATAATCGAGGCTGCAAAAATCACGGAAAAAACAGCCAAGAAATTGCGCAATGAAGCCTTCAAAAAGGCTTTTTAAGTTTTCGCATATATAGTCTAGTAAGGTGTTTTCAAGATGATTGACAATAAAATCGGTTTGACTCATCATCCCGAAAACGGAGTTTTGTGAAGGTGTTTTCAAGATGGCTACAAAAAAAGTAAAAAGCACGGGAAGATTCGGTGTACGGTACGGACGGAGAATCAGAGTAAGATCTCTGGAAGTCGAAAAGACCCTTAAAATTCGGCATGAGTGCCCAAGTTGCGCAAAAAAAGCGCTCAAGCGAATCTCAAAAGGAATCTGGGGCTGCAGGACGTGTGGTCTAAAAGTAGCTGGCGGAGCATATTCGCCGGAGTTTGCAAAAAAAAGGCCTGTGATTGCTGCAGCTAAAGAGACAAAGCCGGAAGTTAAAGTAGCCGGCAAAACGGAGGAATAATCATGTATGTATGCTACACATGCGGTGCACCTGTTGAAGTGAAAAAGATCATCGGAAGCATCTTCTGCCCGAAGTGCTCAGGGAAAATTCTTCTTAAGACGCCGTCAAAAATAGTAAGAACAATAAGCTGCGATTAATTCTGCGGTGTTTAGATTGCACACAGCCACCATAAACTTTGATTTTCCTGAAAAAAAGAGATGCATTATCTTTGATTCTGTAAAACCTGATTTGACTTCAACAGATCGGGCAAATACAACACTTGTCAATGGCAAAGAGCTTTCTGCAAACATACAGGCAAAGGATGTTGTTGCCCTTCGCGCTGCAGTGAATACTTTATTGCAGATGGTTTCTGCAAGTGATAAAACAATTGACGCGACAGCCAAAAAAGAGGTGTAGATTATGAGTGACCAGGTTTCTGATTTAAGTACACAGTTTCAGGCATTGCAGCAGCAGTACCAGACAATTGCAATGCAAAAGGAACAGAGCGCACTGCAAGTTCTGGAGCTTGAGCGCGCTGAAAAAGAGGTTGATGCGTCCACAGGCGATGTCTTCAAGGCAGCAGGGCCTATACTTCTTAAGGCAGACAAAAAAACTGTGCAGGAAAGCCTCAAGGATGAGAAAGAAACTGCTGCAATAAGAATGAAGCGCCTCGAGACACAAGAGAAAAGTGTGCGCGAGAAGCTTGAGGAAATGCAAAAAAGGCTGATGGAAACGTATAAGGTTTCTAAGTAGTTTTTCGAATCGTATTATTGTGTTCAATCGCCTGTTTGTTATCGTACAGAATCCAGCCATTCAGTCATTTTCTTTAGAAAGAGTTTTCTATCTAACTGCGCTTGTTTGGGCAATTCACAAATCTTTTTCTTTTTGAACCCAATCGGGTCATCAGTTTCGAGTATCTCAATGGGCACAACACACAGTTTCATATCTGATTTTCCATCCCAATTTTCATTGACAACAAAACCGAATTTCTTCAACGGCTTGTCCCACGTAATGTCAATACATATCCATTT
>JAFCBV010000002.1 GCA_017610545.1 Candidatus Nanohalarchaeota archaeon
ATCCGACAAAGACATATAGAGAAATTGTGATAGACTTTTATAAGGCTTCTGGTTCAAGATTAACGGATTACAGCCCGTGGAACTCAATCATCTTATTTATTCTTTTTACTTCTTTCCAGTTTCCCCGCAAAGCCATGTGCTTTTTCATTTCACGAAGTTTTTCCATATTCATAAAATCACCTTCTTTGATCTCCCGATCAAAGGCAGACCTACTTTTTACTTGTTCTGTCATGTAATTTGGCGGAGAAATAGTTTTTTTGTGCCAAAACAACTTGGTCTGTGTAATTGCCTTTCTGAGTATATATACATTTGTATTCTTGAGACAATATATTTGTTAGTCCTCAAAAAAGCCCATTGGAACCCATTCATCCCCAGATTTTTCTTTTTTGCGATCAACCTCGCTTTTTTGCGCAGGTATTATTGGAGCAGCAACAGGTTGCGTGGCTGTAACAACAGGACTTTCCGGCAAAAATTCCCTTTTAACAGGCTCTGTTTTTGGATAAAGTGGTGCTGCAGACCGTTCGAACACATTGATGTTGTGGGGGGCTGCTGTTGCTACTGCTGTCGGGGTTGCAGCTATGGTGGTGGCTGCGTATGGTTGGTGCCTGGGTTGGTATGCCTGTTTTTTAGGGGTTTTGTCAGAAAAATAGTTGAGCAAAACATCAAACTTTGAGTTTTTTGTGTTTGTATTTGTTTTTTTCTCTGTTTGTGATTCATATTCGTAGTGGTTTTCTTTGTCCTCAATGCGTACATAATCTTTTCTGTTTTTTTTGCGCGCTGATGAAAAAGACGCTTTATAGCGGCGTTTCTGGGTGTGTATCATATGGGCGCAGCAGAAACCGGCGATAAATGACACAAGCGCAACAAAAGCCATAACAATATCAAAAGCAGCCATGAAATATCACATGTATTAATGGGCCGTCCACTTTATTTAGCTTTTGGTTCAATGATTCTTATGTATCGGGCACAGGTTTCAATTATTGGTGCAGGCCCTATTGGTTCATATCTGTCTAAAAAGCTTGCTCAAAAGGGAATTGGTACGGTTCTTATCGACAGAAAAAATACGGTTGGCAAATATGCGTGTTCGGGACTCATCAGCAAGAGGATAACCTCGTTTGTCCGGATGAATGGTGCATTTCTTGAGCATAAAATAGATGGTGCTGTTTTTCATTCTCCAGATAATTCGTTTACCCTGAGGCGAAACACAACACAGGCATATGTTGTTGACAGGCCGCTTTTTGATAAGCACCTTTTTTCAGAGGCTGTGCGTGCAGGGGCTAAAACGTTTCTTGGCGCGCCGGTTGAAAAGATCTGTGTTTTGAAAGATGCTGTTGAATGCACTGCCGGGCAAGAAAAAATCACATCAAAAATGGTTGTCGGTTGCGACGGAGCATGCAGCTTTTTGAGAGATCATCTTGGCTTTCCCGGGAAAACACGTCTTGTAAACGGAATAATGTCCTATGTGGATGAATGCAACAGTTCGTCTCTTGTAGAGCTATATTATGGCAAACGCGTTGCTCCCGGATTTTTTGCATGGAAAATACCGCGCGGAAAAAGAACAGAATATGGCCTTGCAGCAAAAGAAAACCACCTATTTTATTTTAAAAAATTCCTTTCGTCGCAGGGGGTTTTGTTTGAGAAATATTATGCGCATCCGATTGTTTTCGGTGAGCAGGAATCCTGCAAGGAGCGGGCAATTCTTGTCGGCGATGCAGCAGCCCAAGTTAAGCCGTTTTCCGGTGGTGGGTTGATTTATGGCTTTATTTCTGCAGACATTGCTGCTCGTGCCATAAAAAAAGCATTTGACAAAGATGATTTTTCAAAAGAGTTTTTTCAAAAAGAGTATGAATCGCGCTGGCACAAAAAACTTCTTTCAAAAATACGTATTGGAGGCGCGCTTAGGGGTATTTTGGATTCTTTAGATAATTCAGAACTTGACGCGCTTTTTGGGGCGTTATCTGAAGAGAAAAAATCTATGGAACAGATTGGGGATATGGATTTTTTGTAGTGCAAACTTTTCTTTACTGCGCCGCCAATTGGTTTGATGGCTTGCAAAGAAAAGTTTGATCAAAAGAAAGATGCCTGCGGCAGCATACCGTATGGCTAAAATTGGATATTGGTTCTGTTCAAACGTTCTTAGTTTCATCCATCAACATATATTTATTGGATGAGAGAACACAGGCAATGAAAAACAAGGTGTGCTCCGATATGGGTCTGCGTGATGTCTTATAGATACAGGCAAAACGCAAGGGCGCACATCACGGCTTCAAAGCAGAGGACGGAAAGCACAACTTTCTTTTCTGTTGCATGAAAAAACTTCATTGGTATGTGGGTCAGGGAGTTTATTTCGTTGTCAGGCGCATTCAAAGTCCCGTTCTTTTGCAGTATGCCGAAGCTTTCGGCACGAAACATTTTTTTTGCCTTTAGCGCAAACTCAATAAACCAGGGGAAAAAGGCAACCAGTGCGAATCGTTCAATGTTTCCTATTATTGCAACTGATGCGGCAGCTGCGCCAATTGTATAGTCAAGGCTGTCTCCCGGAAATATTTTTGCAGGAGACCAGTTGTAGCGAAGAAACGCGATAAGTGATGATGCGAAAATAAGTGCGATAGCAGCAGCCACAAAGGATCCGTTGATATATGCAAAAATGCCGAGGGACCCAAGAAGTAGAATCCCGAGGCCTGCGCTTAGCCCGTTTAGCCCGGCAAGCATGTTTGTTGCATTTGCAGCACCGAAAACAGCGATTGGGACAATAACTAATGGATAAAGCACACCAAGATTTATGTCTCCTAAAAGGGGAAGGTAAATTGTTGAGACTCCGGCGTTCACTGCCATTAGAGGTACGGCAGCAGGAAGCGGCAAAAGGAACTTGTGTCTTTGGCGAAAGCCCAGTTTTTTGACAAAAGAGCCCGTAGTTTTTTTGCGCGGCAAAAGGGATGTCAGGTCATCAAGCATACCAATCATTGTTATGAGTGTTATTGTGAGTGTTGCTGCAAGAGCTTTTGTGACATCCACATCCATTACAAATACTGCTGATGCAATGAATAACATCATCCCAAGTATGAATCCTATGAGTGCAACGAAGCCACCCATTTCAGCAACTTCTGGCCTGCCTTTTTTATGTATGTCCTGCCCGGTTATGCCAATATTTCTGAAGAACGAAATTATTTTTGGTGCAACAAGATATGTTGCAAGAAACGCTGCAGCGGCAGACAAGAATAAATACATTTACTCAGCCTTTTGATAGATTTGCTCATTTCCGTCATAAACCCGAAGACCCGAACCATCAGAGTATATCCCCCACCAGGGTAAAAGTGCTTCCCGTGAGTTGTGCTCTATTTCATGGTTTATTTCGTAAATCATGACTTCTCCATTATCAAACACCTTGTTTGCATAAGAAATATCTTTTCCATTCATGAAAAAGAGATTTGTGAATGCGGAGTTTGCAACATCACCACTTGCAAACAGAGCGTATCCCTGGCCAAGGAAAACGCAGCCGTCAATTATCTCTTTGTTTTCCGGGGGGTTCATTGGAAATATTCCGTTTTCAGTGCAGACGGATGAAATGTATACTTCTCCTCCGGGTACGGACATAACGATTTGCCCTGCAAGGTTTCCATATTCATTTATGGGTACGAGCAAAATGTATGGGTTTGCGGAAAATGCGACAATTGTGATATTTCCCCGTATTTCGCTGCTTGCCTGCCCGAAGTGGAGGTATGCGTCAATTTTGTTGCCATAGTTTGCAATCTTGGACATTGCAGAGTATTTTCCAATCATTGAGGCATCAAGAAGAATGTGTGTTGTGCCCATCTTTTCGAGGAAGAATTTTTGCTCGGTTTCATTCATCATGCCTGTAAAATACTGCGCTGTCGGTATGTTGCGTGCTGCTATGCTGTTCCCTCCATCGAGATTGGTTGCTCTTTCACTCATTAGCTGGAACCAGTATCCATAGTCCCACCAGGACAATATAACTGAATCGGGCGCAGATTCAGTTTTCATGAAATTCATTGCTTCAGCCCAGTTCGCGTTATAATGAGAACCCATGTTTTTTGCCATGACACTTCCTGCAGAAAAGTTGACAAATAGAAACAGGCATATTATGAGTGCGCCGGCTGCGGAATAGACATTTATTGCAGAGTCTTTTTGCGCACGGAATATTTTTGCTCTGGCTAAATATGAGATTATGTTTGATATGCCGTATGCTGCTGCAAGTGCTATAAAGGGCCCTACCATGAAAATCATGCGTATGTAAGACATTGCACCAAGCATGGATACAAAAAGAAGTGAGAACAGCAGAGATGCCAGATAATTCTTTCTTGAGACAAGCAGGATTGCGGCAACAAAAGAAGCCACGAATAGCGGTTGGTATGTTGCTTTTGCAGCAGCTTCTGTTGTTTTCAGAAAGGCCCAGAAACTATACACCATGATTGCAGATGCTGTATTTGCAAGCCAAAATTCGATATCCTTTTTTTCATAAATTTTGTAAAGAAAAATAAAGAGCCCTAAAAACCCAATTGCCCATACATCAAACAGGTGGTTTCTTATTAACAGTGCAACAGACGGGACAGCTCCTTGTGCATACGCGGCTCCAAGTTGGTTTGAAAAAGCATCCCATGTCGGAGGAATGTTTTCTGCCACAGTTGAGCTTATCACACCATGCTGATAAAACAAATAGCCTTGAGCTGACATAAGCAGTCCGGCAATCTTTGATGAGACAAAACTGCCCACCATAAGGAATACGATGCCTGCGCCGTATATTGATGGTACAACAAGGCGAAGCTTCTCTTTGGCGACAAAAGAATATTTTTCTGCGAAATATCGTATTGAGAGAATTCCAAGAGCTGCGAGATTCAAAAGAGAATATATTGTCTGTATTTTTGTGAAATTTGTGAGATATGCAGACAGCACAACTCCGATTAAAACAACAGGAACATATGTTTTGTACAATCCTTTTGGTGCCTTGTCAACAAGCAAAATCATGAGCACGAATATGGAATATCCAAGGAACAACTGCTGTACTCCACCCCACATTGTTGCAAGGACAAACAAAGAAAGGCCTGAGACGGTTCCTGAAAGCAAAGAATTGTTTTTGATTGCGCGAATGAAAAAGTAAAGAGAAATCATCATGAAAAACGTTGCCTGAACCTCTTTTTCCATATACCATGCAGAGTTTCTTGCAATAATTGCAGGAATGACTGCGAAAAAGAATGCTGAGAATAAACCTGTTATCCTGTTGTGCAATTCCTTGCCTATGAAGTATATTGGTATTAGTGTCAGGGCGCCGATAAGTGCAGGGAACCACCATGCAAAATGAGCATATTCCTCTGCTATTAGGCTCGTGCCTGTAAGAAGGGCATATGCGATAGATGGAAAATAATAGACTCCAAGATATTCGCTGCTCATGTCGATATTTGTTGGATAATACCTTTGAGGATCGACTCCAATGATGTGGAAATTGTTTGTCAGAACATGTTCAGACATACGAAATATGTAATATGTGTCGATATCCGGGTAGTACGGCGAGTAGGCAGATTCCATTCTAATCGAAAATGCCATGTATAGTGCTGCAATCAGAAGAATTGCCGGAAACATTTTCATTGCAAGAGCTCTATCAAAAACAATTTTGTTATCTTGCGTCATAGGTACCCTGCAAAACTTGACGCCAACCTTTTAAATGCTTTATTAATTTGCGCAACCTTATTATTTTTTATGAAATCTTCTTGTGTTGCAGTTCTTTCCACAAAGCCGAAAACAGTTATTAAAGACTATGCGCGCTTGATGGAGCTTGCAGAGTACAAAAAAAGCATTTCAAAGAGAAGGGAACTTGCGTTAAAGCTAAACCTTTCATGGTCTCTTTATTATCCTGCCTGCTCTACAGAGCCGTGGCAGCTAGAGGGAGTTCTTTCTAAACTGAAGGCAGACGGCTATAAGAAAATCCTTCCTGTTGAGAATAAAACCGTTGTGACAAACCCGTGGAAAGGGGCACGGCAGAACAAGTGGCTTCCAATAATCGAAAAACATGGCCTTAAGTTCCAGCCACTAACAGATGTTTCCTGGAATGTATATACGCCAAAGGCAGACACACCTGCAATTGATGCGATATTTCCGGAAGGGCTTAAAATCCCGGATATGTTTCGCGGAAAAGATGTTATGCACCTGCCGACACAGAAATGCCATGGGCATACCACAATAACAGGGTCTATGAAAAACGCATTCGGAGGCTTGATAACCGAGCGAAGGCATCACAGCCACAAGATGATTCACGAGGTGCTGGTAGATCTTCTTTCAATACAGAAGGAGATACATCCGGGTATTTTTACTGTGATGGACGGCACTGTCGCCGGCAATGGTGCCGGCCCAAGGACAATGGAGCCTGTTATCAAAAACAATATTCTGGCATCTTCAGATTCTGTTGCAATTGACGCCGTTTCTGCAAAGATGATGGGATTTGACCCAATGAAAATACCGTTCATAAAGATTGCGCACGACAAAGGCCTTGGTTGCGGGGATGTTTCACAGATAGATGTGGTTGGAAAAAGCATCAAGAATGTGAACTACCGGTTTCACACAGGAAAAAGCCCTGTTGTGTTCTGGGACCAGATGTTTCGAAAAAAGCTGCCATTTATTGAGCCACTATTGTTTCACACTCCACTGTTTCGCCTTTGCGTTCTTGGCTCGGCATTGTATCATGACAATCTTTGGTATCCTCTTATCGGGAAAAAGAAAATAAGTGCCTTTGAAAAGACAGAGTGGGGAACCTTATTTCAAAAATATGCCTGATACCATGAATAAAAACGTATCACGGGTTCTTGTTTTTGGCCTGCTTTTAGTGGTAATTATTCTAAGCGGACCGCAAAAAATAATATCATCCCTGCTTTTGTTTCGCCGCGATTTGATAGTTCCTATAATTTTGCTGTCCATTGCAAATTTCATAACGCGCTTTGTTCGCTGGGAGCTTATTACAAAATGTGTTGGAATAAAAATCCGGCTGAAGGAGAGTGTATTGATTTTCTTTTCTTCATTTCTTTTTAGTATTGCACCCGCAAAAAGCGGAGACCTGATAAAGCCATATTATCTCAAAAAATATACAGGTACAAAGTATGCATTGAGCCTTCCGGTCATTTTCCTTGAGAGAGTTTTTGATGTTCTTGGAATAATCCTGCTTATTTCAGTTTCCGGCGCGCTCTATTTTGGCGAAGTTGTTCTATTTGCATTGTTTTTTGGAATTATTATTGCAACGCTTTTTATCGAAACAATTGTCAGCTTGCTTCTGAAAAAGAATTGTATGGCTTTTTTCGGAAAGCGGGGGGCGCACATTAAAGAGGCACTTCGTACATCAAAAGAACTTTTTTCAAGAAGGATCTCGCTTGTTTCGTTATTCCTGGGGGTAAGCGCATGGTTTTTTGAGTGTGCGGGCCTTTATCTTGTAGTTAGCGGCTTTGGGGTATCTGCGGACATCATTCGTGAGACCCTGATTTATTCTGCAGCCACGCTTGGGGGTGCGGCCAGCATGCTTCCCGGAGGCCTTGGAGCAACAGAAGGCGGCATGGCGTATCTTTTGTCAAGTTTTGCGAGTACGCCTGTTGCTGTGTCTGTTTCTATAACGTTTGTAATACGGGCACTTACACTATGGATTGCAGTTCTTATCGGATTTTTTGCAAACCTTATGCTTGTGCGTACAGAACCGCAAAAGAAATGAGCGCCCATAATATGAACGCGAAAAACAATTGTTTGTCAAAAAACAGTCTGTGCGCCTGTCTTGCAGCAATATTTCCTGCAACGGCAAAATGCATGAACCGAAAGCACATGAAGCTGACCACCGGAATGGATGCCATCATATATCCTTCAGGATACGCAAGAAAAGCATAAAGGCTGTATGCGACAATCACTGTTGCTCCGCTTACGTATAATATCCCGCGAAGAAAATCTTCTGTATATACCACGTATAAGCTGTTTTTTTTTGCAGTGCTTCCAAGTGCAATTTTGTCAGACATTCTTTTTCCTGATGCAAGGAAAAGCGCTACGAAAAACATGCTAAAGACAAGCCAGGGGGATATGGGCGCATCAATCAGGACGGCCCCTGAGACTGCGCGTATCAGAAAGTTAATTGCAACGATGTGTATATCTACAATAGCAATTTGCTTCAGATAAAAAGAATACAAGGCGCTTAACGCGAAAAGCGCTGATGCAAATAAGAAGAATGGAATTGAGAGCGAGTGTGCGAGATAAAGTCCGGTAATAAGTAGTGTGCCCGAAAGTGCTATAGCGTCCCTTTTTGTCACACGTTCTGTTGCAAGCGGGCGGTGCTTTTTTTCGGGGTGCGCCCTGTCAAGGGCGATGTCTTTTAGGTCATTTAGAATGTAGTATGATGAAGACACAAGCGAGAGCGATGCAAAGCCGAGCAGGGTTTTTACAAGCAGGCTTGTATTGAAAAAATTTACAGAGAACACGAGCGCAAGAAATACGAGACTGTTTTTGTACCATTGTTCCGGCCGCATTAGCTTGAGATATGGATTCATTCAAATACTGCTCCAATTAGTGGCATCAGACCGCCCATCAGTCATCAAAAGTCAGACAAAAAAAATAGCGTCATCATCTACCAAGCATAGTTTTTATGGGATGATTAAAAAGCTATTTCTTTGCTGAAATTTCCTTTTTGCATGCATCAACAATCTTTTTTGCGCTTTTGCCGTCGCCAAACGGGTTTTTGGCAGACATCACTTTTTTGTAAAATCCTTTTTTCTGCTGTATTTCGTCAACATACTTTAGTGCAAGTTCGTAGTTGTTTCCAACCAATACTGCACTTCCTGCGCGGACTGCTTCCATGCGCTCTGTGTTTTTTCTCCAGACAATACAAGGGACTTTAAGGACGCAGGTTTCTTCCTGCAGGCCACCTGAGTCAGTTACCATACAGATGGAGTTTTTCATTACTTTCATAAACTCAAGATAGTCATAAAATGGCACTGCTTTAACGTTTTTCATGGCGTTTAGTTCTTTTTCAAGCCCGAAATCATGAATCTTTTGCATGAGTGTCGGATGCTCAAGAAATATTACTTTTTCTTTAACGCCTTTGATGAATTGGAAAATGTTTTTAATTGTCTCTTTTGTATGGACGTTTTCCTGTCTATGTATGAAGACAACAACATATTTTTTTGGGAGTTTAGCGCGCGCTTTTTCAGCCAATTTTTTGTGGATTGATATTGCGTCAACAATGGTGTTTCCGGTAAGTATTATTTTTCCATGTATCTGGCACTCTTTTTTTAGATTTTTGGCAGAGTCCTCTGTTGCGGCAAAAAGAAGGTCGCTTGCTTTGTCTGCAATAACTCTTGCGATTTCTTCGGGAAATGGATTAAACAATTCATGCGTCCTAAGCCCTGCTTCAATGTGCCCGAGAACAGGGCGCTTTGAAACAAGCCTGCCGGCAATAGAGGCAGATGCGATGGCAAGGGTGTCGCCCTGGTAGAGAAGAACTTCTGGATTTTCTTTTTTGATTATTTTTCTTATTTCTCTTGCAATAACAAAGCTCCACTTTGCTGCCCGAAAAATCCCTGACGCAAGGCCTCCTTTGAATTTTCCTGCGGATTCGGGCGGAAGGTCAAGAACATAATCCGGCTTTCGTATTTTCAGGTCTGCGAGTAAGGAATCTAAATTGTGCTGCCCTGTATGCACAAGAATGGTTTGTATTTTTCTTTTTTCAAGTTCTTTGATTACAGGGTCTACTTTGATTATTTCCGGGCGCGTTCCAAAAACAAGCATGAATTTCAGGGAATCACCTATTTAACCGGGTTTCCTATGCTTTTGTAGATGAATCCTGGTGGTGCAGAAGAGAGAAGGTTTCGCCCGTCGACAATTACTGGTTTTGTGTTCATTTTTTCTTTCATATTTTTCCAGTCAACACTTTTGTATGCAGAGTGCGCTGTTGAAATGATTATGGCATCAGCGCCTTCAACAGCAGAGCCAATATCAGAAACAACAGGATATGCGAATCTTTTTACGAGGGGGTCGTGGACAACGACATTTGCTTTGTTTGAAATTAGGATTTCGGCGAGTTTTTCTGCAGGGCTTTCGCGCGCGTCATCAACATCCGGCTTGTATGCGGCGCCAAGCAAAACGACTTTCGCGCCTTCAATACTTTTTCCTGCAGAATGAAGGGCGTTTTTCAGCAGATGAATTGTGTGTTCTGGCATTGATTCATTTATTTCTAAGGCTGTTTTTACCAGCGGCGCGTTTTGCCCGTGAATCAGAAAATACGGGTCTACAGGGATACAATGCCCTCCGACACCGGCTCCGGGGGCATGGATGTTTACGCGAGGGTGCTTGTTTGCAAGGGAGATGACGTCTTTCACATTGATTCCAAGATTCTCTGAAAGAAGCGCAAGCTCATTTGCAAAGGCAATGTTCACTGAACGAAATGTGTTTTCTGATAGTTTTGCTACTTCAGCAGTAACTGTGCCTGCCAGAAGAAGACCTCCTTTGCAGAATGACGCGTAAAGCTCTTTTGTAAGTTCTTTTCCTTTTTCGGTGTCAGACCCGATTATTCGGTCATTGTTTACGAGCTCAAAGATGAGGTTTCCAGGGAATGCGCGCTCAGGGCAGTGCGCGAGATAAAAATCAGCATCTGCTTTCATGTTTGTCTTGTTTTCAATAATTTTTCCAATTGATTCGTGTGTGGCTTTAGGCATAACAGTCGATTCAAGAATTACCAGGTTTCCTTTTTCAACAAGCGGTGCGATGGCATTTGCAGCAGACTCGACATAGGAGTTGTCAGGAGCCTTGTTCTTTAGGGGCGTTGGCACACAGATTACAAATACATCTGCTTTTTCGGGGCTCTTTTTTACAACAAGATTTTTTTTGGCGGACGTGAAAAGCTCTTCAAAGCCAGGTTCATTCAATTTGAAAGAGCCATTGTTTATGCTGTTTACACGTTCCTCGCTTATATCAACCCCGGTGACATTATGCCCTGCTTTTGCCATGAGGCATGCTGTTGGAAAGCCGATGTATCCAAGACCGATTACGCACACTTTCATTAGGACGCCTCTTTTATCTGCTTTGCAACATCAAATGAGATTTTTGTTGCAAGCACGCATTCTTCAAGAGTGAGCCCTGCACTTGCTTCGCCTTTTATTGCTTTTGCGAATGCTTTTAGTTGGTTCATTTGACCTTTGTCCTGCCCGATTATTTTGAATCCTCCGCCGGCACCGAAGACCGAGAGTTCGCGAAAGTCATTTATGACGCACGACACACCGCCGCGGGAAATCTCAATTCTCTCTTTTGGCAAGTCTTTATTTCCGGTACTTGTGTAGACAAGTGTTGCAATCGAGCCGTCCTTGTATTTGATGCAAGAGACTACATTGTCTTCAGAATGGAAAGAATGTTCTTTGGAATTGACAGAATGCGCATTTACCGATTCTGTTTCAGATCCTATGAAAAAATTAAATGCATCAAAAAAGTGGCATCCTTCACCTATTATTCTTCCGCCGCCGTCTTTTGCGTCATAAGTCCAGTGGTCGCTTGGCAGGAGCCCTGCATTGACGGTGTATGTGATTATATACGGGCCTTTTTTTGTTTCAAGAATCTCTTTTGCTTTTATGGCAAAAGGTGAAAATCTCCTGTTAAAGCCAACCATGTAATGTACTTTGTTTTTCTTTACTGCGCGCACAACGCGGTTCATGTCCTTTTCGTTTAATGCCATGGGCTTTTCAACGAAAATATTTTTTTTTGCATTTGCGGCAGCAACCGCTATTTCAGCGTGGTTTCCATGCCTTGTTGCAATAATTACAAGATTAACGTTTTTGTCAGAAAGTGCGTCTTTGTAGTCTGTGAACGCCCATACTGCTTTGTATTGCTTTGCAAGTTGCTTCGCATCCTTGCCGTTGTGTGTGACTATGGCGCGCACTGTGTAGTCGTCTATTGCTTTTAGGTTTGGAAGATGATGGGCTTTTGCATAGTTTCCGGCTCCAATTAGTGCAACATTAATTTTTCCTTTTTTTAATGGCACTATTGAGACGTGTATTTTTCTTTCGGGCTGCTTCTTTTTAGTGTACCTGAAAACAGAGGTTATTACGTCCTTGCCAAGTGAGTTGTACGCCTCTTGCGCGCGATTAATTGGGTATGTTGCGCTTATCAATGGCTTTACATCAACAGCGTTTTTCGAGAGTAATTTAACGAATGCCTGCATGTTTCTGTTTTCTGTCCAGCGTACATATCCTATAGGGTAGTCTATGCCTTCGTCTTCGTATTTTCGGTCATATCTTCCGGGACCGTATGATGTTGAGATAAGAAAATCAATTTCTTTTTTGTAGAATGTTTCGCGTTGTATGTTCATGCCGACATCCCCGACAACAACAACGCGCCCCTTTTTTCGGCACATGTGCATTGCCTGGTTGGCAGGAGCATCACTTTTTGTGGCAGCAGTTATTATTACAGCGTCTGCGCCTATGCCTTCTGTGAAGCTGGTGACTTCTTTTAATGGATTGTTTTTTGGTGGTGTGGCGGTGGCATCCGCACCAAGTGATTTTGCAAGAGCACACCTTTTTTGGTCAAGATCTATTCCAAGAACGCTACATCCTGCGGCTTTGAGTATCTGGACTGAAAGAAGGCCTATTAATCCGAGGCCTACAACAACAACAGTTTCACCCAGTTTTGCGCCTGCCCTGCGTACACCCTGCATAGCTATGCTGCCGACCGTGGTGAATGCTGCATGCTCAAACAGCACGTTGTCAGGCAGTTTCACGGCGAGGTTTTTTGGAACATAAATATATTCTGCGTGGTTGGCGTATTTTGCCCCTGCACAGGCAACGCGGTCTCCTATCGAGAATTCTGTGACGTTTTTCCCAACTTCAATAACAATGCCTGATGCGCTATAGCCTAACACAAGAAGATCTGAAAGCCGGGATTGCACAAGTTGCCTTGCTTTTTTGATTCCGGACTGTTTTGCGTATGTCATGACTTTTTTAACAAGATCCGGCCTCTCTTTTGCAAGTGAAATAATGCTTTTTTTGCGCGAGGATATTGAGTGAAGCTCTGTTCCGGGGCTTATGAGTGAGCACACATTTCTTACAAGAATGCCGTTGTCCTGGCAGACAGGGGCCGGCACATCTTCAACTATGATATTTCCTTTTTTCCCAAAAACCTGTTTCATACACACACCTTTATGGTCGTCCTGAATTTTGCCGGAAGTACACACTTTTTTGTTACTTTTAGTGTTTTGGATTCGGTCTTCCTGCCATAACTATACGAGACAAAATCTTTAATAAGTTCTATTTTTGCATCTTTCGGGGATTCTATTTCGAGGGCGATGTTGGTTCCTTTGGTTTTGGTTCTGAGCATGTTTTCTTTAATTGTCAGGTGCATGGGCGCAAAATGAAAGTAAAGGGCAATGTCGTGGGTTCCGTTGCCGGTTATTTCGTCTTCTATGTGCCAAACACCCTTCTTTTTTTCAGCAGTTATTTTTCTTTTCACGAGGGCGTTTCCAAGGCGTTTATATCCTTCGTGCTGTCCGGCAAAGAGGTCTTTGTCTTTTCCAGGGTTCCAGCGAATGAGTTTTGCGGTGGTTATGTCTTTGATGTGCCACAAGTCATTTGCGCTAAAGGGCGCCATTTCCTTGTTATCAATTTCGATTGTGTTGTGGGATGAAGTTTTTCTGAATCGTGCGCGTCCTACACAATCCCTACTGTACGTATATGTCCCTGAATCGGTTATGAATGTCTTGTCTCCGGCAAAAAGCTCAAAACTTAATGTGTCGTTGTGGCCGTGGCCTCCAAGTCCTTTAAGTCCAAGGCCGCCGCAGTCAGCAAAAAGGTAATTGTTTTTATTCCTTGAAATGAAAAAGCCGCCATCACGAAAGCCCGTTGATTTTAGTTCTTCTGATTTTTGTTTTCGAAATTGCTTTTTGCCGCTTGTTCCAAGAAGCCAGAGTGACTCTTCGTGGAATTTTCCTGCCTGTTTTTTAAGAAGGCTGTTTTTGAAAAGGACAACTCCTGTTGAAAGATGATGCCTGTGGTCATTCAGGTCTTTATTTTCTTCAAGGATGACGAGGCGTCCATCATCTGCGTCACCAATCATTGGCGCTATGCCGTCTGGTTTTACGTAGTGCGCAATAAATTCCAGCATCTTAAGAAGCTTTTTGCCAAACCACGCTGGTAGAGGTATTTTGTTTTTCTTGCAGAGAATGTGTGCGTGAATCGCGAAGTCAGACACAAGGCGGTGGTATGCTGTTGATTTCTCAAAGTCCACGCCATCGGCAAGAATCTGATTTTTCATGGAGTTCAGAATAATTTCAACTCCTTTGTCTTTCCATTGTTTGCTTTCTTTGAATGGTTCTATGAAAAATCCGACATACAGAAGCCCGATACCGTTTGAAAAATAGTGGTTGCCGCTGTATGTGCTGTTGTATTCTAAATTGTCCTCAATATGCTTTGCATGAAAGTAGAGGCTCTTGAACATCTTTATTTTTAGTTCATCTGAAAATGATTTTGATTTTTTGAAAAAATGATATGCCCAAATCCAGTTGACTGCGCGGATTGCGACTTCCATTGAGGTCGTCCAGTTTACAGAGAAGCCAACAGGATTTTTTTCTATCCAGTCATCAAGTTCATCTGCAAATTCCTTTGCATATTTTTCATCATTTGTGTACCAGTACGCTTTTCCAAGAGTTATGAAATGCTGGCAACGTGAGAGTTCCCACGGGATTTTTACATCAGAGCCGTCAAAGCGCACTGTTTTTATGTCTTTGTAGTATTTGTTGTCCCATGATTTTCCTGAAACGAAATCTTTGTTCCAGGGGATTTCTTTTTCAAGATTTGTCTTTCCGCTTCCAAGAAGGTCGAATTCATGCCTGAGTACGTTTTCTGCTTTTTTTAGGGTTTTGTTTTTTTCATCGGAGTGTTTTTTTAGTGTATTCAGGAGGTCTTTTTTGTCTTTTTCAGAGAAGAAAAACCAGTTATTTGATTCTATTTCTGTGATGACTTTTTCTAGTGAAGGCTCTCCTGTTTTTTTAAGAAGTTCTGAATCGCTCATTTTTGGCAGGCTAAAAGAATACCTTATTTTTCTGGCTTTGTGCATGACGTGCTTTTTCGCGCGCCTTGCAAGTTCCTGTGCCACGAACTTCGGCGGCAGGCTTCTTGCTTTTTTTGCTTTTGATATTAGTGACATAGAACCACTATATTTTGATTTTCTCGCCGCGTATCCAGTGCTTGTGCCAGAGCGCGAAGTTCAGGAGAACCCAGATTTTGAAGCTATTGTCCCATGTTTTAGAGTGCTTTGAAATAAGTTTTCTTGCAGCAGGCATGCTGAAAAATTGTTTCATTTCAGGGGCTTCAATTTCTTTTTTTGCGTATGTTTTCAGGCTGCCTGCAAGATGTTTTGCAATCGGAACACCGAATCCGACTTTTTTTCGGTTTACTATTTCAGGAGGCAATTTCGGGCCTATTGCTTTTTTCAAAAGGTATTTTGAAATCCCGTTTTTCATGTGCATGGAGTATGGCGGTATGCTGAATGCGTATTCAGCAAGCTTGTAGTCAAGGAATGGCTCCCGTGCCTCAATTGATGCTGCCATGGTAAACTTGTCAACGCGCATCAAGAGAAGTTCTGAGAGGCGGTTTTTAAGTTCAATTACCCGAACTTTCTGGAGAAATGCGTCTTTTCCATCGCCGCCAACTTCATTGCTTATGTTTCTGAAAAGGTTGTATGAATCTAATGCCGGGCTCTTAAGTTCTTCACTGAGGATTTCTTTTTTTTCACGTTCGGTGAATCCTATTATTCCTCTTCGTGAAAATTCGCTTGGTTTTTTCATGCTTTCAAGGTGGTCTTTTGCGTGTTCGAAAAACGGTTTCTTTTTTACAATCGTGATTGCGCTAAGTGCTGCTTTTGCGGCCAGCCTTGCAGGAGGCATGGCGCGCAGGAATGTGGAATATGGCGATGTTTTTGCTTCAAGCCCGTATATAGGGTATCCGCAGAAAAGCTCGTCAGCACCTTCTCCCATCTGAAGGACAAGCACTTTTTCTTTTCTTGCGTATTTTGAAAGGTAGTACACAGGCACATTTACGGGATCTGCTATTGGTTCGTCTTCGTGATACACGATTTCGGGCAGGGCGCGAAGAACTTCCTTCTGGCCGATAGTGTATTCGTGGTGGTTTGTGCTGAATTTTTCGGCAACAATCTTTGCGTACTTTAGCTCATTGTATTTTTCATCAGTGCCGGTTGCAATTGAAAATGTGTTTATTGGTGTGTCGCTTCTTTCAGACATCATGGCAACGAGCGCGCTTGAGTCAAGACCGCCGGATAGGAAAACCCCTTGAGGTACGTCCGCAATCATGCGCTGGCGCATTGAGTCTTCAAGAAGAAAGCGTATTTTTTTTATTGCATCATTTTCTGTTATATTTGGGTCTATTTTGCAGTTTTGTATGTCCCAGTATTTTTGCTTTGTTATCTTTACTTTTTCATTGTTTTTTGTTACTGTAAGCGTATGCCCCGGTTCAAGCTTATAGATGTTTTTGAATAGTGTGGAGGGCGCAGGGGTATTTAGATATGTCATGTAGTGGTAGAATGCTTCTGTGTTTACTTCTCGTTTTATGAATTTTGCCTGAAGTATTGCCTTTATTTCAGATGCGAATATGAATTTTTCATTGTCAACGTAGTAGTACAGGGGTTTTACACCAAGGCGGTCGCGCGCGAGAAAGAGTTTCTTTTTATTTGAGTCCCAAATAGCGAAAGCGAACATGCCGTTGAATTTGTTTACGCAATCTTCACCCCATTCTTCGTAGCCGTGGACTATTACTTCGGTGTCGGATTCTGTCGTGAATTTATGCCTTGACTTGAGTTTTGGGCGCAGGTCCTGAAAATTGTATATTTCGCCATTGAATACAACCTGAATGGATTCATCCTCGTTTGGCATTGGCTGGTTTGAGCGGGTGTCGAGGTCTATTATTGCAAGGCGCCTGTGGGCGAGGGAGATGTTTTTGTCTGTGTAAAATCCTTCTGCGTCGGGGCCGCGGTGTTTTAGTGTTGAGGCCATTTTTTTTAGGAGGGCTTTGTCTTCAAAGCCGAGGAAACCGGTGATTGCGCACATGGGATAGAGTGGGGGGGGTTATTTTTTAAGGGTTGGTGAACTGTATGTGGTATTGCTCAAAGTACTTTGGTGGTTTGGTATACAAGAGCACCAAAGCCTATGTGAACGCCGCATATAATACAGCACTCGTAAAATAGTACGGAGTCTCACAGGCATTGGCTGATAGCTTATATTTTCCATAAGGTTTCGTGAGGGTGGTGTGTGTGTGTTTTGGGCGCACAGCCAGAAATTCAAAAATATTTTTAAAACACAGCGTATAAGTTAGTGCATGTTTACGAGCACGTCATCTGTTAGAGATTTTTTGATAACTCACGCAAAAACTATTTTTGTACTTCTTATGTTTTCATATATCTACTTTTACTTTAACTATACGTTATATGATATTGATACTGGCTGGGTTGCCGAGCCTGCACATACATGGATTAACGGAGGCCCAATGGCAATGCCTTCATGGCAGGGTGTATCGGGCTTTGATCAATATTCTTATTGGTATCCGCCAGTAATGTTTTGGTTGCAGATAATTGCTTACAAGATTCTTGGTTTTGGCCTAAAGCAAGATCTTGTGTTACTCATATCGATTTTTTTTGCAGCCACATATCTTACTTATTATATGGCGAGGAAGATATACAATGAGCGCATTGCACGGATAAGCATTGTTATTGTTGCGTCAAATGTGCTTTATATAACATTTGCTCTTTACGGCAACAGGCCCGATGTTCTCTTAGGTGTTTGGAATCTGCTTGCGTTACTTTCTTATTTCAAGGGCATGAAAGATTCCCGGTTTTTTATCCTTGCCGGACTTTTTAGTGCAGTGTCCCTCTCATCTCACATGGTTGGAGGTATTATGTTCGCTTCCCTACTAATTGTTCATCTT
>JAFCBV010000178.1 GCA_017610545.1 Candidatus Nanohalarchaeota archaeon
TTGCATATCCAATAATTGAAAAACTTATTGATATCACCAAACATAACTAAAATTTGAAGATACCAAACGTTCAAGCCCAAAAGGTTCTGCTCTGCAAAAACTGCGCAAACCTGTTGTCACACCATAACCCTCATCAAAAACGGCGCGAACCCTGAGAAAAGCCAGTAATTGAATATCAATGCAGTCGAAATATAGGTCAACTGGCTTACAATGCATATCTTGCCCGTAAAAAAAATCGCCAGAAATCTGGAAACTACATACACTACAACACACAACATACCTGTCAACATGATATTCAACTCAGGGATAACCCGAAAAGACATAAAAATCCAGATAGGAACATACCCATAAATCGGCGTCATATAATACTCAACTCTTTCAACATGGCGCAAAAACGACCCCATAAGTGACGCACTTGCGCCCGTAATAATACCAAGAGTCGGGCTGTACGCAACTGAAACAAGTATGGAAAAAAACAGGCAGAAGTCAACGCCCGTTATCACTGGAATGAACTTCTGAAGCATTCTTGAGACAGCACCAACCAGCACAAACAGCAAAATGAAAAACTGGTGCCTGAAAAATACAAATGAAATAAAGCAAAAAAACGCCAATACACCCACTAATTTTAACCGCGGATTTTTCATTTCAAATAGCGATGCAATGTTTTTCAAACCAAGCGTTGCCTGCCTGCTTTTTGATGGTTTTGGGCTAGAGCCGGGTAAAGTAGCACTAATAGTATCGGATTCTCTTTGGTTTGTTTGAATCTCCTCACTCCGATTTAAAGGTCGCTGTTTTCTGCGATCAGAAACAATGCCATCAACCATAAAATCCAGTGTTGTCAAAAACATGTGCTCCCCTTCAGGCGCAACCCGCCTATTTTTTCAGCTATCGCACCCCACGAATCCGTCAGAATATTACCACACACGGCCTGCGGCATAAACGCGCACGGAGTCACGTCACCATTTGGGTTGACGGATATTGTTTTTAGGCCGGCAGAGCAGTTGTTCGCGCAGTCAAAGATTGAAATATTCATATCCCTGTCTTCTGCTTTCAGGCGCATCAATAATTCCGTGACAACCTCATCTTCTTTTGCCCGAGTACAGATATCTGATTCCATCGCCCGCCCGACCGGCTTCAGCTTCTCAATAATCCATCTTGAAATATTATTTTTTTTCAGGAAATCATAAATCTCGAGGATATGACCGCAGTTCAACTTAGTCAATGTAGTTGATACACCCAAAGGAACACCATAACTCAAACCATTGAAAATACCTTTTTCTGTCCGGCTGTACGTCTCTTTGCCGCGCACCCTATCGTGAACCGCCCCTATGCCGTCCACGCTTATCATAAGGCGCGAAATATCAATTTTAGACAACGCCTTTGCAGCACCTTTGTCAATCAATGTACCATTGCACACAATCCCTGTTTTTGTTTTCAAAGAAGAGTATTTCAAAATCTCGAAAATATCACCCCTCATAAAAGGCTCTCCTCCGGAGATTGTAATATGGTCAACCCCGTTATCCACCAGAATGTCTATTGCGGACTTAATCTCATCAATCCCAAGCTCTTTCCCGCAATCGGAATTCGCAGAATAGCAATGAAGGCACTTCAGATTACACTGTGATGTAACCCGTAATGTAGAAAACATAGGACTTATGGAACCCGAAAAAGTATATATACGATTTACCATAAAAGTAACACTAAGTAATAACTTTTACAAAAAAGGTATTAATATGGTCGAACGCATAGGGGTTTCTATTCCAAAGAACTTGCTTGGAAAATTTGACTCATTCATAAAAAAGAAAGGTTATGCAAACCGTTCAGAAGGGATTCGCGACGCAATCCGTGATTTTCTCTCTGAGCCGGGCATAGATCTGTCAGGGGATGGTGTCGGCACAATTTCAGTATTTTACGACCACCACATCCACCACATCTCTGATTTTCTGACAGAAGTACAACACGATTTTGAAAACATTGTGCTAAGCTCAATACATTTTCACCTGTCGCATGACACATGCCTCGAAATCATAGTTGTCCGTGG
>JAFCBV010000179.1 GCA_017610545.1 Candidatus Nanohalarchaeota archaeon
CATCATTATATGGCAATAGTGTATTGAGACATATATATAGTTATATGGTAGACAACTAATAGTAGTTGAGTACTTTTATACAAAAATGATTTTGATGAAAGTTGACAAATTCATTTGACCGCGGTTTTTGAGAACTTTTTTGAAATGTTTGTTAGTCAAAACACATTTATAGTACAAAGGTTGTATAGATTTATAGTATACTATATTCGAGAATGTCTGATTTACGGTAAGGGGATACTTTGGCAAAACTTACAGAATATAAGAATTTCTGGCTCATATGGCTTGGATGTGCCGGCAAAAGCGCGGGCGCGTCTTTGTTTGCATTGCAGCGCGAGTGGGGCATAACAACTAATTATCTGTACCATAGAGAGACTGGTCTTGGCAAGCCGCTTGTAAAGATGATGTTTGAGAATGGTTTTTTGGCTCAGGACAAAAGCAAGTTCTCCCCGTTATTTGAATGGATACCGTCTTATGTCCTTGAGCGCCACCCCATGCCGCAGGAGCCAATATGGACTGCAAACACGCGCATGATTGAGAAGTGGCCGCTGGTGCAAAAGTTTATGATTGAACATCGCACGGTCTTGTTTGATCAGGCGAATCTTAAGATTCTATACAAGGGTAAGCTTGACACGCTAAAGAAGTTCGCGCCCTCTGTTCTCGATGACCTGTACCTTTTTGTTTTCATGTCAAGCCTTGTCCCGTTCTATGCAAAGTACCACGCAGCGATTGTCGGGCGCATGCTAAAAACGCTTATTTCAATTAACCCGGAGAAAGACCTTGTAGGGTATTTTGAAAAGATCAGGCACACAATCGGCCCTTCAGAAATACCCCAGATAATCGCGAATGAGGAAGAGCTTCTTCATGCGCTTCATCCTTGAGCATATTTCAGAAGCCAGCACCTGCTATTTGCAGGTACACATTCACTGCAAAAAGAACAAGAACCCCTACAGCACCCATCACTTCGCGCGGCATCCACACTTTATTCTTCTGGAGTATATCTGTTATTGCCGTTGACATCCAGAGCAGAAACATATATCCTGTTGCAAGGGACACAAGCGAGAACACAGGATGGTTCCAGACCCCGAGCATCTCTCCTGCAAACTCGTCAAACACTGTGAAAAAAGCAACAAAATACGCGACGCGCGCATCTTTGAGAGACCTCCAGAGCATGACAACCAGGACAAACTCAAGTGATATAATGAATGGGTTTTGCATAAAGTCAAAGAATGCAAAGTCAAGCGCAAAAATAGCTACTGTAAGAATAACCATGCTTGCAGATGCATTGGCGTAAATCCTTTTGATAATCCCGCGTATCTTTCCTCGTCCAAGCGCGATTGCATACTTTTTTTCAAAGATACTCCAATAGTGGTAGCTTGCCCAGAACATTACCCCGTATCCGGGCAAAATCCAGATTGGCACACCACCAAAAAAGCCCCCGAGATATGTGAAGTATCCTGCCTGCACGCCGATTAACTCGTGCGCATACCCTATGATTGAAGCTGAAACAAGAAACACCTTGCCGAGCAAGTCAGACTCTTTCCAGAAAAACACCCAAAGCAGAGAAAGTATCATTGTCGCTGCAAAATCGTCCTGTGTCTGCCTGTAAAACACAAGCACCCCGAGTATTGTTATGATATTGAATATGAAAAAATCACTTGCATCATTCAGAAAGTATTCTTTCTTGTGTTTTAGATCCTGCTTAAGTTTCTTGATGTCAACCATACTCAAGAATCTTGTTTTTTTCTATTTTTATAGATGACCTCACTCAAAGAGCTTATGCTGAAAATAATTTCTGTTGGCAGGAACAAAATGTTTCGTGCGCAGGAAGATGACTATCTGAAGAGGATAAAATCTTTTTCCAAAATAGAGATATTGTCTCTTAAGGAACAGAAAGAAAATACGTCTGAACAAATAAAGAAAAAAGAGGCAGAAAAACTGCTGTCTGTAACAAAAGGGAACGCGTTTTTCGCACTTGACCCGCGCGGAAAAGAATTTACATCTGAAGCTTTTGCAGGGCTTATGAAAGAAAATCCTGATG
>JAFCBV010000180.1 GCA_017610545.1 Candidatus Nanohalarchaeota archaeon
AATCATTAGCCTTTCTGCTTGCTGTTTTTGGAATCCTTTGGATTCTTGACAGAAAGAAATTCAAGCGCGAGGGGCTCTTCCTTCTCAGGCGCACAACGCGCTGGCTGAAGGTAATTGATTCTTTTGCAAAAAAACACAAGAGATTAATTGACACTTATTCTGATGCAGGGGTTGTGGCAAGTTTTGGACTTCTGGGAGCAGCATATGTTGCGCGCCAGAAAAAATATACAAAAAAACAGACCACGGTTCTTGCCACAAAATATTTGCTTGCAGCGTTTTTGATAATATTTTTAATGCCAGGACTTTTTTCCGGCCTGATAACTATATTCCACATACCCCCTGCTTACGCAACGCTCGTGCTTTATTTTTTTAAGGCAATGTTCCTTTTGTTTGGTTTTTCCGGGTACAGCTTTTTCATGATACTCCTTGTAGGTCTTGGCTCAACCCTTACAGCCATTACCGGTGGCGTGCCTGAATCCGGGCTGAAACTTGTGCTTCCGTTCTCTGTGCCTGAAAAATATGAATTCCTGCCTGTATATTCATTGCCCCTGCTTCCCTGGATTGTGTCCATTTTCATAATTCTTATAGTACATGAGTTCTCGCATGCTATTGTCGCGCGCCGTGAGGGCATACGTGTGAAGTCAATGGGATATGGGTTTTTCGGGCCGCTCCCGCTCGGCTTTGCAGAACCTGATGAAAAACAGATATACAAGGCAGCGTCTATAAAAAAGACGCGCATATTTGCCGCAGGCTCATGGAGCAACATACTAACAGGTGTGCTGCTGATACTCCTGCTCATACCAATGTCTCTCGGGGCTTTCATGCTAACAGATAAATACTCTTTTGATGCGGGTGTGGGCTACACAGCAATTGACCTTGAATCAACAGCAAGTATACTTCCGCCAATAGGTGTTATTACAGAGATAAACGGAGTTGCAATCGCAAACTACACAGACTATCAAAACGTTATGGTGCACGTGAATCCGGGGGACGCTGTACGCGTTGTCATAAACAGCACCACATACAATTTGTTCGCGCAGGAAGACACAATTAACCAAAGCAGGGCAATACTTGGCTTCCTGACAAAAGATATGTATATTAGCAAAGAATTTGACCCCGACCATAAGGGCGGTCCGCTGGAATATATTCTTCTTGCCTCAAACTACATTCTCATGTTGTTTGAAACAGTCATAACCCTAAGCATAGGGATTGCGCTTTTCAACCTCCTGCCAATAAAGCCTCTTGACGGCGGGCTTATGATGGAGGAAGTAATTTCCGTTAAAAACGCAAAAAAGCGAAAGAAAATCGTAAGCACAATATCCTTAATCACGTTCTTGCTTATATTGTATGCGCTTTTTGGGCCTGCGCTTTTGAATGGGCTGCTGTAGGCGCAATAAAGCTTTCTTAGCCGCGTGTTGTTTCCATCTGCGATGGATTGAGGGACAACGATTTCATCAAATTAACACAAACAAACATAATCAAAAGTGTGTTTTTTAAATAGAAAAGTATTTAAATGTCGTCTAACAGAGTAGTTACTTATAAGTAATACTTTATATGAGGCAATATTATGGAAATAATTTCAGTTGAAGATAAACACATACTAACAAACGCTGCGTTAGGACTAACTTTTAGTGAACCTGCTGGCGCGGAAGATGTTGCCGGGTATCTGAATGGCGTAATAAATAATCTTTTAGATACATCATATTACGTGCGCAAACATTCTGGAGTGGGAACTCCCGAGTTACCAGATGGTATATCTGAATACAGTATTGGTGATTCTTTCAATGCAAATTCCGCGTCACAATTCATTGTACGGGGTTGCATAGAGCCAGCACCAACACATGAAATCTATGCATTAAACGCATTACGAAAAGACAGAGCTAAAGTGTTTGGTAAACTAAGAAACCCTTAAAAAGATTACAAGCAAAGCAAGAGTGTGTTATTATGCTTTCAGAAGATGCAAAAGTGTCGTTGATTTTTTCTTTCGTAGGGCTTGTTGCAGGGCTTGCGGGATCAAAACTCAGCCTTTTGCCTGCA
>JAFCBV010000181.1 GCA_017610545.1 Candidatus Nanohalarchaeota archaeon
TGACATATAACCCTCTTGAAGAAACTGTAAGTAAATTAAATTCAGATGTTTATGCTTCGCTATTGATAGGAAATAAAACAGTTTCTCAGGTAGCAGACGTCACAGGAATAAACCCTGATTTAGTAAAGGTTTTTATACACAAAGGAATAAATGACAATACCCTTTCATACACAGGTCAAGTAAGCGTAAATGGAATTGACGCTGCTTTAAATGACGTTGATGATTGTAAGGTTTATGGAATAAATTGGGAGCGCGTCCTAGAAAAGAAATGCAGTTCGTGATTATTATGGCAGTACCGGCAAAAGTAATTCAGCTCATGGATAAAAGCGGCGCAAAAGGCGTGCGCAGAGTCAGGTGCAAGATTATTCTTGAAAACTCATCGCACGAACGCACCATACTCCGCAATGTCATGGGTCCTGTACGCCTTGGCGACATACTTATGATTTCCGAAGCAGAAATGGAAGCTGCAAGCATAATCGAATAAAGTGATATTCTATGAAATGCACGTTTTGTGAAAAAGAAATTGCTTCTGGCAGAGAGCGCCTCATCATAAAAAAAGACGGCACAATCCGCTCATACTGTAGTGCAAAGTGCGAGAAGAACCACAAGATTCGAAAGCCTAAGAACGTTAAGTGGGTAACAAAGGCGAAGAAAGAAAAGAAAGCGTAAACCCTTTAAAGACAACGCGCTCTAATTCTCATCATGCTTTGTATAGGACTTGAAGGCACTGCGCACACAGCCGGCATCGGAATTTCTGATGAAACCGGAACCATTCTTGCAAATATTGCCAAAAACTATTTCCCAAAAGAAGGCATACACCCGAGAAAGGCAGCAGAACATCATACAAGCGCGTTCCCGGAACTTATTTCTGAAGCCATCAAAAAAGCAGGAATTTCTTTTAAAGACATCGACCTTATTTCATTTTCACAGGGGCCTGGGCTCGCACCCTGCCTGAAAACAACCAGCACTGTAGCGCGTACACTTGCGCTTTCAATCAATAAACCCCTCATCGGGGTAAACCATTGCGCAGCACACGTGGAAATAGGAAAGGTAAAAACAGGGGCAAAAGACCCCATTACCCTTTATGTTTCAGGCGGCAACTCACAGGTGATTGGCGAAACACTCGGAAAATACCGCGTCTTTGGTGAAACGCTTGACATCGCCATAGGAAACGCAATAGACAAATTTGCGCGCGAACTTGATCTCGGCTTTCCGGGCGGGCCTGTTGTAGAAAAAGAGGCAAAGAATGGAAAATACATCCCTCTGCCATATACAGTCAAGGGAATGGACTTCTCTTTTACCGGAATAGTGAGTGACGCGCTCAGAAAGAAGG
The DNA here is from genome assembly GCA_017610545.1 of Candidatus Nanohalarchaeota archaeon. Taxonomy (GTDB): domain Archaea; phylum EX4484-52; class EX4484-52; order EX4484-52; family B79-G9; genus JAFCBV01. The sequence goes on from JAFCBV010000181.1 coordinate 1,334, forward strand.
ACGCTGGCGCGAGCCTCAAGGATTTATGCTTCTCTTTTCAGGAAACATCGTTTGCGATGCTTACAGAGGTCTCGGAAAGGGCTCTCTCGCACACTGAAAAAAACGAGCTTCTTTTAACCGGAGGGGTTGCAGCAAACTCGCGCCTGAAAGAAATGCTTGAAATCATGTGCAATGAACGCGAGGCAAAATTCTATGCAGTACCGCGCGAATTCGCAGGGGATAATGGCGCAATGATTGCATGGCAGGGCATAAGAATGCATAAAGAGGGCTTAAAACAGGACATCCAGAACACTTCTGTAAGACCCGAATGGCGGGTTGATGACTAATTAAACACAACAAATTTGAAGCCCCAAAAAATACAAAAATTAGGTTATTTGTTCAAATGGCCTTAAATCGATCCATTCCTTTACGACTAATCCTTCTTGATTCAAGTAAGCTGCAATTTCGCCATCTAAGTTTTGGCTTAACACGTTAACTGGATGTGAAATAAATTCACCAGTTCCGAATTTTTCATTATATTCTGGTACATTCCATTTAATTGAATCTGAAAATCCTACAAGTATCCGTCCATCCTCTAAAAGATAATCTCGCCTAACTTGAATATCTACCACTCCTTCGATATCTGTATCAGCAGAATACCAAGCAGTAGATCCTTGAATATGACCAGTTGAAGGCACTTGCGCTATAGGCTCCGCA
>JAFCBV010000182.1 GCA_017610545.1 Candidatus Nanohalarchaeota archaeon
GGTGTCTTGCATCCTGTTGACTGCGGATATATATTGCCGGGCAAGATCGTGACAATACGCAATGAATATCTCAAGGAAAGTTCTGTCGCCACACTGCGCATTTTTGGGTGTGAAACCAAGGTGCGTTTGAATTTTAGTTGAAGCACAAATATAAGGGATGTTGCTAATAAAATAGCATGGCTTCTGACATTAAACAATTATCAGCCCACTGGCGCACGAACTACCGCGCCGTCCAGGAGATGTCTGCGCGAAAGTGGAATCCTGAAAAAGAGCGCATATTTGTCGCATTCAATGCAAATATAGATACCGTACACAAGCTCTCTGAAAAGAATCTTGAGAACGTAATAGAAAAAAGCGGCGCGAAAAAAAGAATTTCTTCTGAAAAAAATCCTCCGAAAAAAATAGCGTCAAAAGAGGATTTTCTTGCAAACCTCGTTTACACAATAAAGACTTCGTCAGCAAGAGAGATTGCCTGCCAAGACAATGAAACCGCAAAATGGGCCGACAAATGCTTCCCACCTAAAGAGGAACGCACTGGCGGGCAGACAGGAATAATGGCGAACTATCTTGCAGGGCTTGGAATTGATGTTATCGCATATACGCCCCTGCTTTCTGAAAAACAAGCGTCTTTCTTTGACGCGCAGGTAAAATACCCTTTAGTAAAAAACAGCAAATTTGCCACAGTTGCCATAAAAAGAGCATCAAACAGCGAACACACAAAAATAAATCGCATATTTGAATTCAAAAAAGGTTTCAAGCTTGGCAGTACAACGTCATGCCGCGCGAACCGGTTCATCCTGGCATCAAGGCCAAAAGGGACAGAGCCTTATTTCTCAAAAGAGCTTGAAGCACACATTCCAAAAATGTTTCAGGGCGTCAATCGCGTAATACTTTCAGGTTACCAGTCTGAAAAGGCATGCAATCTTGCGCACTTTCGAAAGGAAAAAATGCAGATAAAAAAAATCAAAAAATCAAACCCGAAACTAATGATACATTTAGAAGAAGCATTCATTTCTGACAAAGGGCTTGAGAAAGACATTGTTGAATATATTGCAAAAAATGTTGACAGCATAGGGATGAATGAGGTTGAAGTGCGCCAAATTGCATCGTGTGTGCTTCAAAAAAGAGTCTTGGAAAAATATCCAAAAAACTCTCTTGAAGGGCTTTATATTCTCGGTGCCGCGATTGCAAAAAAGCTTGGGCTTCAGAGGGCGCACATCCACTATCTCGGATTTTATCTTGCAATTGTGAATAAGAAATACCCCATCCAGCCGGAAAAGGTCAGGGACGCGTTACTCTACGCATCCCTTGCAGCAGAGGCACGGGCACAGAAGGGCACACTTCCTACGCGAAAAGACATCTTTGCACAAAAACTGAATAATATTTCTGAAAAAGGCATTCAGGAAATTATGGCGCTTCAAAAATCTCTTCACCTGTGCGAGGGCTTTCTGACAACAGGTATCTGTGAAATGGATGACCACTACTTAATTGCTGTTCCGACAATCATCTCAAAGCATCCGAAGACAACTGTCGGCATGGGGGATGTCATCTCAAGCTCGGCGTTTGCTGGAGAGCTTCTATAAAAATCACAAATGCTTTTCATTGAAATAATATAGTGCAATAATAAACATGCTTTCAGACCAGCCCAGAGGCGAGTTCACAAATTTTGCTGAATTGGAAAAGTAAAGTTCCGGAACCTCTCCCTTTTTGTTTATGGAAGAAATCGCTTTGTCTAAATACTCCTTTGCCTTTTTCTTTTTGTGCATCATCTCATAGATAATTGCAATCCATGAGAATCCAAAGGTCCACTCTGCCTCTTCTGAATGCCCGTCCTTGTTTTTGTTGTAATAATGATCTCCTTTGTATCTTATCACACCTCTTTTTCTTTCAAGGTGGTAAATCGTGTCTTCCAATATAGCATCTCTTTCTTTGGCTGTAACAACCTGAAACGGGTATATCAGGGAAAGAAGTGCGAGAGGGAAAGAAGTGCGAGATCTACAAACTTTTTTTTGGATTCTCTTGGAAGTAAATGCCGAAGAGCTGATTTTCCTGATTTAATGTATTTTTGCGGCACACGTATGTCTGTATATTTTTTTATGGCTGTCAGGCCGGCAACACATGCGCCAATGGATGAAGCATGAAGTTCCTCCTCCTCTTCCCAGACACCATTGTCCGGATCGTGCCAGTACATAATAGCTCCGAGGTAATCAACAAGCTTTTTTACAATTCTCTTGTCATCTTCGTTTTCAAGAATTTTAATGTTGCATTTGCCCTCAAGCCAGCCTATTCCAAACAGCACCTCCCCGATGGCATCGTGCTGCTTGTTGCCCCATTCTTCCCAGTACTCGTTAAATGTATGCGGGTTGTACCGTGCATGAATATACTGGTGGGTATGCTTTGGCTTTGCAGTAATTGCCTGGTCTATCTTATCCTCATGCTTCAAAAAAATAGATAATAATGATCGATATGTTTTTCTGGAAGTCTCGTAATCACCGATTATCATAAAAGGCAGGCACTCATAGAAATTGTCCCGAAGCCATGACTTGTCATAGCCTGTGTGGCCGTTGTGCGCTGAGGCCGAGAAAAGCCCGCTTTTATATTGCAGGCTGCGAAGAACTTTCAGGTGCTGCTTCATGAGTTTGCTATGAGATACTTTCTTTTTGGCTGGCAATGAATCACACCTAAAATTGTTTTTCTTAGTTAATAAACGTGATGTGTGCATTATCTGCCTGTATGTTAATGCATGGGTTGTGCAGAAAGCATGTTATATTCAGGCGCTCTTTTTCCTCATAGCCGCGGCAAGAGCCTAATCAATAGGCAAAGATTTGCATTGCGCAACAGTTACTACGGCGCTTGACCGCGCCTATTGGAAGAGGCTCTAATCGCCCGAACAAGCTCATCAGGCTTTTGCGAACCAACCAAAATTCTCTTCCCACTTGTAAGCTCAAGCTGTACCCCACGGTTTCCGGACACATTGTATGCCATGCCTTTTCCTCCCCAGTTGCATCGAACGCCCCATCCGCCGTACTCTCCAATAGGGCGGTACGTTCTTGCGACATAGCTTTTCAGCCCGGGAAAAAGTATTTTGCGCGAAAAGGGGAAGAACCTTATGTATATGCCATCCTTTCTGACTTCAGTTATCATTTTTAGCCAATAGAAAAACAGCGGCAGGCCAAAGCCGAAAAGAATTATGGATGTAAGCAATAAAGCAGTCTCACTTGACACGTTCCCGGATAAAATATCTGAAATTACAAAAGGCCCTGTAGTTGCAACCACCATGACCGAGCTAAACACAAGAATAACCCACAACCAGTCCTGCCGAAACTGCTGAACTTCCTGAAATGCCGGTTTTTCAAATTTTTTTGTGCAGGTTTTCTTTTCCGGCGCAAGCGGCGCAAGAAAGAACATGAAAAAAACATAATATATCGGTTCATCTAGTATATATCCCAGAGACCCGATAAGCCCCCAGAACCATTGCGCTCTCAAATCCATAATGTATATTGAAAAGCAACATATAAACTTTTAATGCGCTGAATCCTACGATGCTACTTTTTTGCATTGAACAATTGCTCTGCCGGGCAGCCAATCACTCTTTGCTTACAATGCTTGCATGCTAAAGAACTTCGGACAAATGCGCTGCCAACAAATGCAAATAATGCCAGAAGCACCACCTGAGATAACAATAACACGTTAAACTCAGTTATCAGCATCGCAACGCCCCGTAGTATAGGAACTACAGAAACCATAAAATCGGGAATAATCTGTTTCCATGTAATCTGCCGGGAAACAAATTTCTTTGAATTGCCTTTCTTTAAAAAAAGACAACTTAATTTCCCTTTGCCAAAAGCGCACTGTTTTCCGTAATAATAACAATCAACACAACCTTCTTTCAGGAGATGTGCTTCCAACAATAAAATATACAGTAAATAAATAATCAGCCAGCCAAAACCTAATCGGTATATTATCAATGCACCCAGCAAATAAG
>JAFCBV010000035.1 GCA_017610545.1 Candidatus Nanohalarchaeota archaeon
GAGCGCAGACAAAAATCCGACAAACGCACCTCCAAGCACGGCAAGCGCAGGAATGTATCGCTCGAGCACCCGCTCGATTACACGTGGGTCGCGCCTGAATCCGGGTATCTGCATACCTGCTCCCTGTATCTGCTTTGCGACGCTTTTTGAGTCCATTCCGGAGGTATTCATCCAGAATATGGAAAATACCGCACTTCCGACAACCATAAATGTGGTATATACTATTACCCTCAGTATTTCGTCCCCTATCAAGGTTCCCTGAACCAAATCTATTACGAACTGCCGCGGCGGTGACAGAAGATGTATGAGGCCGCTTGATGGCTGGCCATCAACAAAACATCCTATTATGCCGCACTCGAGAGACGGATTCTCCGGGGTGGAACTTGCAAGCAATCTCCCCCAAACCTGAAGGTTTATGAGAAGTGCTGCAGTAAGGATAACCGGAAGGACGTTTGTGTAAATGAATTTCAATGGCCATTTTCTGCCAAAACCACGAAATGCACCGAATGCAAGCGGTATCTCAACGCGCATTGCCTGCGCGTATATAACAATAGCAAACACCGCTATTGTGGAAAGTATTGGAATACCGTAGCTTGTAATAAGGTTCATGCCCATATTGCCTGCCAGCACGTTATCTATAAGAGCCGGAACCGCCCCGACAAACTGCCCTGTTTCAGAGCGCAGTATACTAAAGCCCTGTATGAACAGCTGCTTACTTATTCCGGCAGCTATGAAAAGCGATACTCCGGAGCCAAAGCCCCATTTGGACACAACTTCATCAAGAAGTATAACAATCCACCCACCGATTGCAATTTGCAGTATGACAAAAAGCATGATGCCTGTAGCGGCGACATCGGGCGCTATGGCCCCAAACGCAACGTATGCTACTGCTTCCAGAAGTGCAAAAAGGTATGCAAGAATCTTCTGTGTGCCCTGAAACATAACGCGCCCGTGCTGGCTTGAAAGATCCCAGTTTATAATCTTTGCTCCCACAAGAAGCTGAAGTATAATACTTGCAGAGACTATAGGGCCAATACCAAGAGTCACAACAGTTCCGAAACTCGCTCCCATAAGGGTTGCAAGCTGCTTGAATGACTCAAGTGTTGCGGGATTTATTCTTAAAAGAAATGTTTCTGAAAGAAGAAAAAATATTCCAAGGACTATCCCAGTCCATTTTAATTTCTCGTTGAATGTCTGGCGCTTTACCGGAGACGCAACACCAGGCAACTTTTGCACAAGCGATTCATAATTCATGAAAATCGGTCCTTTTGATGAGAGCATATCTCATTAGGCGCAGCGATGCGCCGTACTTTTATTGCGTCCTGCGAGTTATAGCCTATTGGGACGGGCTCTGGCAGACAAATAGTAAGAACACCTTATTTCTTTGCCTGACTGCTGTCTGCTGTTTTATCCGCTTCGCAAACATCACTTTCAATGAGTTTTGCTTCGCCACCGGCAGCCTCTATTTTTGCTTTTGCACTCGAAGAGAATTTTTTTGCAACAACAACAAGCTTTGTTGCAACATTTCCCGAGCCCAAAACCTTTGTGCATCCAAGAGACGAAACATTTATCTCAATTGCGTCCTTTGTCTTCTTTGCAACCTTCATGTCAAGAAATTTTTGGATGCTACTGTCAATTAAGCCAATATTTATTGTCTTGTCAACCCGAACTGTGCTTGGTGGCTTGACAAATCCGAATTTTCCGAGCTTAAAACCAATATTATGCATGAGGGTCATCATCTGCTGGCCTTTCTTGCCGCGGCCTGCATTTCCAACGCCTCCACGACTTCCGGAGCCCCTGTGCTTTTTCGGGCTGCCCCAGCCATGCGTCCTGCTTGCGCGCATTTTGTTTGATTTTCCTTTTGTCCTAACGACCATAAAACATCGTACCTCAACACATCATCCGTTCAATCAATTCAGAGATTTTCTCTCCCCTGTAACCAAGTGAACCGCCCTGCTTAAAAGCAAGTTTTATACCTTTTCTTCCATGCCCTTTTTTGGGTGGGTGAAGCCTGACAAGTTTATCGGTCTCTGCATTTTTGAGCAGCTTGTCTGCAAACTCCTTGCTTACCTCGCCCCATGTAACATAGTCTTTGATTTTCTTAATCATGCCGTCATATGAAGGCGTTTTTGGAATAATAATACAATGGTTTGGCTTTTTCAGCCCAATAATTGAAAGGCTTTCCCGGATCTCTTTTCTTATGTCCGGAGTTCCCCTAACACGCACTACAGCGTAGTATGTGTCTGGTGCTTTAGTATCATTCTTTTGGCTTGCTTTCAACTTCCTCACCGTCTTTGCCAGTGTCTGGCTTCTTTTTTTCATCTACAACTGCCGGAGCTTCCGAAGGTTTAGGGTCTGCTTTCTTTTCTGCCTTGTTTTCATCTTTTTTTATTTCTGCTTTTTTCTCAGGCATCTCTTTTGTTGGTTTCTCATCAGCTTTTTTTGCAGCCTCCACTGGTTTTTCTTCTTTTACAGGAGGTTTTTCTTCTTTTTTTGCTGCCGGCACTTCTGCTTTCTTTTCATCTGTATCAGATTGTGCCTTTTCTTTTACAGGCTCTTTTTTTGGAGTTTCCTCTTTTACAGCATCATCTTTCTTTTTTTCTTCAGCAGGTTTTTCTTCTTTTACAGGAGCTTTTTCTTCTTTTTTTGCTTCCTGCTCTTTTGGTTTTACAACATCATGTTCCTCTGCACTCTCTTCTGAGTCTTGTGTTCCGGCAGGCATTCGCATCTTATTCACTGATTTCAGTGCCTCGAATGTTGCTCTGGCAAAATTTAGCCTTGAGCCGGTATTTCCAAATGAGCGCGCCCAAACATCAGTTATTCCTGCAAACCGCATAAGCTCTTTCATTTCGTGCGCAACGCAAAGGCCAAGACCAATCGGTGCAGGAAGTAATTCCACGCTTATTGAGCCTGTTTGCCTCCGCAACCGCATTCCCATGAACCGCAACCGCGCCTTATTGGAACCATATGCAGTTTTGCCTGTCTTTCAGCTTTCTGGATTGCTCTTTGAGCATCCTCACCTGTTGCATAGCCCATTCCTAACAGACCATTGCAATTTCCTGCAATAACTAAAGCATGAAGTGTCCTTCTGCGCCCTGACTTGTGCATACGTGTTGTAACTCTAACAGATGTTCTGCTTTTTCCGCCACCCTTGCCCGGCATTCCCCCGGTTCTGATAAGATATGTCTCAAGTTCGGGAACAAGAACTTCTACAATTTCGGGTTCCCTTATAATGAGGCCTTTGTCAAATATTTCGTCAATAGAGGTTATTTCCCCATTCATGACTTTTCTTCCAAGTCCGGTCTTCGGCACCCAGTTTGATTTTGCATCTACCATAATAATCAACTCACTCGCTATTTATCTTCGCCTTGGCTTTTTCAAAGGCAGATGTTGTCTTTTCATTTATGTGGCTTCCATTGAGCCGAGCCTCAATAGGTAAAACCGTTTTTTCATGAGGTATCTCGAGTCCGCCATCTACTGCGCCGGCAAGTGCGGCAAATACGCGCGAGCCTTTGATAGGCGTATGTAATCCTAAGTCAAGAATTGCTGAGGGCATCTTCTTCTTTACAGCCCTTTTTGCGCACAAAAGACCTGTAAGATATGCTGACGGGGTGTTCTTAGTGTATTCAGTCCACCCGAAATTCTTGAGCTCACTGCTTGTTGCGCTTGCAAGAGTCTTGTCTCCTTCAAGAACATACTCTACAATTTGAGCAATGACTTTTTTTCCTGTCACTCTAATGACAAGCCTGTGCTTTCCTGATGACAGAAGATGAAGGCGCTTCTTGTAGTCTGTTTTGCCTTCTTTTCTTCTTCGAAATGATGCCACATGTCTTGATTTCATAATATCACTTTGTTTTTTCCTTCATCTTACCAATGTATTGCTTTAAGTATGCAATGCTCTTGAAACTACCGCCATCAGCAGTTCGGTACAGCTTGCGGTATTCTGCAACTGTGATTTTCTTATTCTCCTTGTAACGTCTCAAAAACGCCCTTACTGCACGAATTGTCTTCATCCATGCCTCTTTTTTTGGTTCGCGCGTGTTCTTAGTTCCCTTGCGCCTGCCCTGGCCTTTGCTTCGGCCTTTCTTTTTTTGCGCAAGCTTCACCTTTGCCCGGGAGGTGCTTATTCCTCTTGCAGGCAACGCAACGATTATGCCTTCTGAAATCATCTTTCTAATATCATTTTTTGTTATTGCTGCCGCCACATCAGCGCCCTTCATAGGGTCAATTTTTACGCGCCCCATTCCGACACCAAGAACTTCTGATGCCATACGACGCTTGTTTCTAAGATTCATTTTGTCACCATAAACTATTTACCATTCTTCAATTGTTTTCAAATTCGAACTCACTATCACCAACAGACAAGATGAGTTCCGGTGTGTATTCGGTGTGGCATAAAGGGCACTCAAAAAAGTTTATTCCCTGTTCCTTTCTTTCGGTTCCAACTCTTCCGCAACGCGGACATTGCTTTTTGCCGACATTCATGTAATTTGCCACACTCAACAAAGTACCACCTCATTTTTTCTTGTCTTTTGCTTCAGCGCTTTTCTTACCACCGTCTTTCGTAGACTTTTTTTCATCTTTTTTTGTTTCCTTTGGTTTCTTTACCCAGATGCGCGGGTTTAAAACATGCAGTCCAAGCTTTTTTGCCTCTTTGACAATTTCGATTTTTTTCCTGTTGCCAACTGTTGCTGCAATACGGACAGCTATTTCCTTTCCAACTCCGGCCAGATTCGAAACATTGTTTACAATAACCTCAAACATACCTCTTGGGTGCATGCCTTTGACAGACTTAGGCGAACCATAGCTTGGTGACGGCATTGCGCCCCTAAGCCTTCGGCGAATCTTGTTGTCGCGTCCCTTTGCCTTTCTCCAACCACTTCGCGAAAGCCGCTTTATCTTGTTGGCATCAGTACGAGGGAAGTCGGGCTTTTTACCTTTTATGACCTTCCTTACCTCAAGATCTTTTTTTGTGTCTACCATAATCATCTAACCCTTTGACGCTATGTAAATGCCGTCATGAAAGACGCGCAAATCCTTTTTCTTTTTCCTGCACGCCTGCTCAATGTTTGCCGCGCTCTGTGAAACATCTTCCTTAGCCGGACCGCTAAGAGTTATATACTCCTTCTCGACCTTGACCTCTGTGTCCCCTACAACCCGCGCAGTGCGTGTCCCTTTCTCACCCATGAAGTTTGCTATTGTAACTATATTGTTTTCGAACTTGACAATCATAGGAAAGTGGGTAAATATTATTTTCATTTTATACTCATAACCGTTTTCGACGCCTATAAGCAGGTTCTTCATGTGCGCAACCCATGTGCCCATAACAGCCTTGTCTTTTCTTGCTTTTGACGAAGTGCTTATTGTTATCTTGTCTGAAACATCAAGTGCAACACGCGGATGTCTAAACACTCTTCTCGCAATTCCTTTAGGACCCGTGACGTTAAGAGTGTCTCCTTCTTTTGAGATTTGCACTCCTTCAGGCATGTCAAGCGTAATTTCCATAAATATTCACCATTAATAGACATAGGCTACAAGAGAGCCCCCAATCTTTCCTTTTATCTCCTTGTTGCTCTTCACACCATTTGATGTCGAAACAATAAGCATGCCAATGTCTGATGCGGGTAAAAATCTTTTTTCCCATGAAACATACTCTGTTTTCTTTATGAAAAACCTGGGAACAATTGCCTTGCAGTCATTGAGTGTTCCTGAAAGCGCAACACTTGCAAACTTTCCGCGGATTGTGTCTTTTATTTCAAAATCTTTTATGTATCCGCCATCTTTCATTATGCCCAGTATGTCTACAAGCAGGTTTGAAACATGCCCTACGGTACATGTTTTCTTACTTGCTTTCTCTGCGTTCTTTATTGCAGAAAGTGCGTCAGCCAAAGTATTATGAAGCATTCAAATCACCATCAACTGTATTTTTTAAACCCGATTGTATTTGCAATTTCACGAAAGCAGCGCCTGCATATATAGAGATCATATTTGGTTATGACGCCCATGCCCTTTTTGCCGCATCTCTTACAAACCGAGTTGCCAAGACCGTGATCTCTTTCAAGAGGCACATTGTGCTTCTTGAATTTAGCAAGCTTTGCCGGCTTTGATGCGAACATCTTCATAGATTTTTTGTGGTCACCCATATTATATCACGCTTATATTTAGCTTATTTTTTGCAAATTCAATTGCTTCTTCCTTTTTTATCCTATGCGCGGGCGAAACACATGACTTTTTCATTTTTCTTCTCTTTATGCGAAAGCCAGGGCGCCCCAAGGTAACATTAATATTCATTCCAATGACACCGAGCTTTGGATCATATTTCTCTTTTGGAATGTCAAGATACTCTTTTATGCCAAAGCTAAAATTTCCCTCACCATCAAAATTTCCTGCACTAATTTTTCTGTCAAGTGCTTCAACAACGCGGTTCAGGAACTTCGCGCCTTTCTCGCATCTCATTGTAACTTTGACGCCTATCGGAAGACCGCGCCTCATACGAAATGTTCTTGCCTTTCGGGATGCAAGTGTCTTCAAGGGCTTGCAGCCGGTAAGCCTTTTGGCAAGCTGAAACGCATTCTCCACGTTTTCAGGAACGCCTCCTGTTGCAATCGAAAGCGTAACTTTCTCAACACTCATGTTTTTCATAGGATTTACTGGATCTGCCATAAAATCATTCCACCAATATCTCTGCTTTTTCCATTCCGAGTACAAAAACATAGTCCTTGACTGTTGTTGTTTCTTTTCCGTCTGTTAAGAGAACCGTATGCGCTCTTTGCATACCGCGTGTTGAAATAATCTCTTTGACATTTCCGATAAGCCCGGCATGGCTTCCGTTAATAATCATTGCAACAGCGCCCTGCTTGAATGGGTAGTGCCCGAGTATTTTCTGATCAGGGACAGATATTTTCAATGTGTCTCCGGTATTGTAAACATCCTCTACAGGCTTCTTTGAGTCTTTTACAGGAATTCTTATGTTCCTGCCATCATGAAGGTTAAGCTGGACCATGCCGCCTTTGAGTGTTGTCTTCTCTGTTATCTTTGAAAGCTTGAACTTTGAGCGCTCTGAAGTTATCTCGAAAAGTGTGAGCTTTCCTTTTTTCGGAAGCATTCTGTAGTTCTTCTTCGTCTTTGGGAGCGATACAACATCCATGACCCCTACAGGGTATGCATTGTCCTGCCTTGCACGCCCGTCAACAAGCACCTCGCGCTTTCCAAGAATGCGCTTGGTGTCTCGCCCTGTTTCTGCCAGGTTCAGAATATCCCGAACAACAACCCCTAAAGGAATGCACTGCTCCTTGCCATGAGGTCCTGCTCTCGGGCTGATAACATATTTTTTTGTCTTTATCTCAACAGGAATATGCTTTGATATAACGTATCTTTTTGTTCTTGTCATGATAATCACTCTTTCTTTGAAACTGCTGCAGGCTTTTCATTCGACTTTGATTGTGCTTTTTCCTCTTTTGGCGCCTGCGCCACCTTTGCTTTTTCCGCGACCGGCTTGCCGCCCGAAACTGTCTTGCTCTTTTTTCTCTTAAATGCTGTCATTCTCTTTGAATCCTTTGTTTCAGGCTCTACTATCAGGACATTTGAGGGCACAAGCGGCACCTGTATCTCTGCACCGGCAACCTTTTTCCTTGAAGCCTCCTGAATAAATATTTTTCCTTTTTTTGCGTCAACCCGAAGCACATCTCCTGATATTCCTGCAAAGTTTCCGCGAATAACCTTCACTTTGTCACCCTTGACAACGCGCACAGACCTGGTCCCAAACTCAGCTCTCAGGCTCTTTGAAAGCGGTGCTGACAAAAACACTCCCTTTACGTGCGCAGGAGCGTTATAAACATACTTTCTCTGCTTTCTTGGCTGTACACTGGATTTCCAGGATTTTGAAAAAACACTCTTCATAACATCACAACTACAATACAACATTTGCTATTTTTCCTATTGAAGGAAAGCGCTCTACAGCTTCTTTTGCAACAACGCCTTTGATTTCTTTTCCTTTAGGCTCATTTTTCTCGTCAATAATAACTGCGGCATTGTCCTCAAATCGTATCATCATGCCGTTTGGCCTTCTGTAGGGCATTGCCTGCCTCACCACAACAGCAGCCACTTTTTCGTGCATAAGCTTCTGTACTCCGCCTTTTACAGCGCAAACCACTACAGCGCCTACACCGCATGCGGGCCTTCTTTTCCTTCGGCCACCGAACTTCTTTACAGCAATTATCTCAAGCAGCTTCGCGCCTGTGTTGTCTGCACATGCAAGCCGCGTGCCTACCTGAACTCCTCTTGTCGGCACTTTGGATATTGCTTTCATAATTATCACTCTGCTTTTACACTGTTTTCAATTACAACAAATTTTTTGGTTTTGCTTATCGGACGGCACTCTGCCACCTTGACGTGGTCGCCTTTTCTTGCATTGATGCATGACGGGTTATGGGCGACAACGCGCGATCTTTTCCGCATATATCTTTCGTATTTTTTAACTTTAATCAGATACGGCCACTCGACTACTACGCTTTTCGCAGCCTTGTCTGAAACAACCGTTCCGGTAAATATTCGTCCGCGCACCTTAAGATTTCCGTGGAACGGGCAAAGCGCGTCCTCACATACGTCCTTTGGTACCCCAACATCAAGTCCGATATCTCTTGTTTTTTGCGTACTCATTTCAAATCTCTCCATGTTTTCGCAAATTTTTTCTTTATCCTCTCTTCGGGACGTCCGTAAAGTATCTTTCCGTTAACCTCAACAACATCTCCCTGCGGAAGATGTATGTCAAACATACAATTTTTTTTTGCAACAATGAACTCTTTCTCTCCTGTTTCGAGCCTGAGTGTCTTTTGCGTCTCATCTATTATCTTTCCTGAAATGCCTGTTTTTTTCGGGTCACTGCATTTGGAAACCGTGCATCGGAGACCGATAAGCTCATGGCGCATTATGTTTTCAGGCATAATACCACAGGACGACGGGGTTTCTTTTGGCATGTATTTCATCCCGGTGTTGCCTCAGTATTCTATGCTTTCCTTGCTGAACCCTTCCTTGATCAAAAGCTCGCGCACCTTTTGCACATGGTTTCCCTGAACTTCAATTTTACCGTTCTTTGAGGTTCCACCGCATGCAAGCGCACTTTTCAGCTTCTTTGTCAGGTCCTTCAGGCTTATTGTCTTTTCATCAAGGCCTGCCACAATTGTGGAAACCTTTTTGAATCGCTTTTGCACTGTGTATATTCTTATCTTCTGTGCCTCTTTGGAGATTGTTTCACAGACACAGAGCTCTTTTGGAAGCCCGCATTTTGGACTAACAGTTTCC